>NZ_LNII01000012.1:0-86847 GCF_001463365.1 Enterobacter sp. 50793107
TCACGCTATCCAGCCGTTTGTCGATCTCTTCCCTGACTTCAGAGACCGTTTTTCCCGCCACCGGGAGTTTGCCGACATAGGGATAAAAGAGCGTACCGTCGGCGTTGACCCAGTTGCCGGTGTCACTGGCACTGCGATACTGTCCGGCCGGTGTTGTCAGTTCAGGGTGATCCCAGACGGTTACGGTCAAAATATCACCGGTTCCAATGCGGTACTCCCAGTTTCTGACCTGCTCATCGAGCTTAGGATTAGACTGAGATTTGGTGACGGCAGGGCGCAATTTCTCAATCAATGAAGGGGTAACAGGATAGAGATCCACGCGCTTATCTAAATTATTATTTTCATCACCCGACGTAATGACGTTTTTTCCCGCTGAGCTTAATGTTTGCCCGGGAGAAAATACGCAGCCCGTCAACTGACTTATCGCTAAGAATATTACAGATAATGTGGTTGTGTTTTTCATTAGAATTAATATTTCATTCATGAGCGCAAAAAACGCATAACAGGCCATTCCGGAAGAATCGCCTACTTTTTCAACATGCTGTTTTTCAAGCAATTACGTAAAATTACACATCACTGAATGATGTGTAGAATGAACTGAAGGACCGGAACCACGTAGAATTGAGAATTAAACCGCTCCGCTTTTAGAAGTTTAAATCGTCTTCAAATGAAATGCATGCATTTCAGGTCACAAATTTAGAGTAAACTTATATTTTCAGAATTAATTAAAAAAAATATTTCCGTTCTGAATAAGTCCTAGGAAATAATATTCATAAACAAAATAGTATTAACCGTTTGATCTACACAAAACCGTCCACTTTTGTTACATTTTTTTTCTAACAGGCTCTGCTGGGATACTTAAAATAGGCTGTCTGCCATATCGTCAACACAGCAGGCTGAGCGTATCAGTAACGGTATAACTGGAGAAAAAATGGCTAAGCGTACATGGCTGCTTCTGGGTGTAGTAATGTCTCTTGCGAGCGCGGCTTCGGCAGCCCCGCAAACGGCGTCAGCATCTGGCGGCATCAAAGCTTATGAAGAACAAGAGTTCATTGCTGATTTCACGAAGTTCAAAATTGGCGACACGGCTCCGGCGCTGTATCAAACCCCTGAATACACCATCAAACAGTATCAACTGCGTAACCTCCCGGCGCCGGATGCGGGTACGCACTGGACCTATATGGGCGAGAACTATGTCCTGATCGGCGATGCCGACGGTAAGATCTATAAAGCCTATAACGGAGATATCTTCTATCATCGCTGATACCGTCCATATTCGGCCGTGGCAGGAGAGCGATCGTCCTTTCCTGCGCACCCTTTACCTGCATGCCCGCCGCGAGGCGTGGCCGTGGCTGAACGGTGCAGAATGGCAACTCGAAGATTTTGACGAGGCAACCCGAGACGAAGTGATTTGGGTTGCTGTACAGAACGGCCATCGTGTGGGCTTTGCGTCAGTCTGGACGAATGATAACTTTCTGCACAATCTGTTCGTTGATCCGCAGTATCAGAGCCTGGGTGTTGGCCGTTTGCTGCTGGAACAGGTACAAAAAACGTTTACCAGTACGGGGGCGTTAAAGTGTCTGGTGAGAAACGAACGGGCTATCGCGTTTTATCAGCGTCATGGCTGGCACATCGAGGCAACGGGGGATTCTCCGGAGGGAGAGTACTATCTGATGCATTACCGATTGCGTTAATGTCGGGTGGCGGCTTCGCTTACCCGACCTACATGATGGTGCCATTTGTAGGCCGGGTAAGCGAAGCGCCACCCGGCACTCAAGCGCAGAAGAATTACACCGCGCGGAAGGCGATTTCGCCAGGAATGACTTCACCCTGCCAGTAAAGCTGCGCCGCAACGCGTCCCGCCAGCTGACGGTACAACTCCGCAAACTCACTGTCCGGGCGGTTGATGACCGTCGGTTTCCCGCTATCCAGATCTTCACGCAGCGTGATGTGCAGCGGCATCTGTCCCAACAGCTGGGTGTGATACTGCGCCGCCAGTTTTTCTGCACCGCCGGTGCCGAAGATAGGCTCGTGATGACCACAGTTGCTGCAGATATGCATGCTCATGTTCTCGACGATACCGAGCACAGGCACCTCGACTTTCTCAAACATCACGATGCCTTTTTTGGCGTCGATCAGCGCGATATCCTGCGGCGTAGTGACGACAACTGCCCCGGTGACGGGGATGTTCTGCGCCAGCGTCAGCTGGATATCACCGGTACCCGGCGGCATATCCAGCACCAGATAATCCAGATCCGGCCACAGGGTCTCCTGCAGCATCTGCATCAGCGCTTTGCTGGCCATTGGACCACGCCAGACCATCGCATTGTCATCAGTCACCAGATAACCGATGGAATTCGTTGCCAGACCGTGCGCCATGATTGGCGCCATGTGGGTTCCATCCGGCGAGGTTGGACGCTGGTTTTCTGCGCCCAGCATGTTGGGAATTGACGGCCCGTAGATATCCGCATCCAGAATACCGACCTTCGCCCCTTCGGCCGCCAGCGCGAGCGCCAGGTTGACGGCGGTAGACGATTTCCCCACCCCGCCCTTGCCGGAGCTGACGGCGATGATGTTTTTCACACCGTTAACGCCGGGCTGGTTTTTCACCCGCTTGAGGGTGGCGATACTGTGGCTCAGCTTCCAGTCAATCGCTTTTGCACCGGTAATGCGCAGCAGCTCCGAGCTGGTTTGCTCTTTCAGCGCGTCGAAGGCGCTGGTCCAGACGAACGGCATCTGCAGCTCGATGTGCAGCGTATCGTCCAGCCATGCGACATGGTGCAACGCTTTCAGCGTAGTGAGATTGTGCTTAAGGGTTGGATGCTGAAAGTTAGCCAGCGTCCCGGCGACCATTGCTCGTAAGGCTTCCGGTGATTTGGCCTGGGATTGCGAACTCATCCCGACTCCTTTGTTCTTGTGAATAAGACCTTAGATGAACAAGTTTACCTGAAAGGCCGTGGTTTGTGCTTACTTAATAATGCCCCTTTTGGTAATATCAAAAACCCTTTTCACAGTTAAAAGAAGTAATGCCTACTATGACTCAAGTCGCGAAAAAAATTCTGGTAACGTGCGCACTGCCGTACGCCAACGGCTCAATCCACCTCGGCCACATGCTGGAGCATATCCAGGCTGATGTCTGGGTCCGTTACCAGCGAATGCGCGGCCACGAGGTTAACTTCATCTGCGCGGACGATGCTCACGGCACGCCGATCATGCTGAAAGCCCAGCAGCTGGGAGTTTCCCCGGAGCAGATGATTGCCGAAATGAGTCAGGAGCATCAGACCGATTTTGCTGGCTTTGACATCAGCTATGACAACTACCACTCCACGCACAGCGAGGAGAACCGCGAGCTGTCAACGCTTATCTACACCCGTCTGAAAGAGAACGGTTTTATTAAAAACCGCACTATCTCTCAGCTGTACGATCCGGAAAAAGGCATGTTCCTGCCGGACCGTTTCGTCAAAGGCACCTGCCCGAAATGTAAATCACCGGATCAGTACGGCGATAACTGCGAAGTGTGCGGCGCTACCTATAGCCCGACAGAGCTGATCGACCCGAAATCGGTGGTCTCCGGCGCCACGCCTGTGATGCGTGACTCCGAGCACTTCTTCTTCGACCTGCCATCCTTTAGCGAAATGCTGCAGGCGTGGACCCGCAGCGGCGCGCTGCAGGAGCAGGTAGCGAACAAAATGCAGGAGTGGTTCGAATCCGGTCTGCAGCAGTGGGATATCTCCCGCGATGCGCCCTACTTTGGTTTCGAAATTCCAAATGCGCCGGGCAAATATTTCTACGTCTGGCTGGACGCGCCAATCGGCTACATGGGCTCCTTCAAGAACCTGTGCGACAAGCGTGGCGACACCGTCAGCTTCGACGAATACTGGAAGAAAGATTCCACCGCCGAGCTGTATCACTTCATCGGCAAAGACATCGTTTACTTCCACAGCCTGTTCTGGCCGGCAATGCTGGAAGGCAGCAACTTCCGCAAGCCAACCAACCTGTTTGTTCACGGCTACGTGACGGTGAACGGCGCGAAGATGTCCAAATCGCGTGGGACGTTCATCAAAGCCAGCACCTGGCTGAACCACTTTGATGCGGACAGCCTGCGTTATTATTACGCGGCGAAGCTCTCTTCCCGCATCGACGATATCGACCTGAACCTGGAAGATTTCGTGCAGCGCGTGAACGCGGACATCGTGAACAAGGTGGTGAACCTGGCGTCCCGAAACGCGGGCTTTATCGCCAAGCGTTTTGACGGCGTGCTTTCTGCCGAACTGGCCGATCCTGAGCTGTATAAAACCTTCACCGATGCCGCCGCTGCGGTTGGCGAAGCCTGGGAAAGCCGTGAATTCGGTAAAGCAATTCGTGAAATCATGGCGCTGGCCGATGTTGCCAACCGCTATGTGGACGAGCAAGCCCCGTGGGTTGTCGCGAAACAGGAAGGCCGCGACGCTGACCTGCAGGCGATCTGCACCATGGGTCTGAACATGTTCCGCGTGCTTATGACCTGGCTGAAGCCTGTACTGCCGCAGCTGGCAGCGCGTGCAGAAGCGTTCCTGAACGCCGAACTGAGCTGGGATGCAATCCAGCAACCGCTGCTTGGCCACAAGGTGAATACCTTCAAGGCGCTCTACAATCGCATCGAAATGAAACAGGTTGAAGCCCTGGTGGAAGCCTCGAAAGAAGAGGTGAAAGCAGCTGCCGCACCGGTGACCGGCCCGCTGGCAGACGATCCGATTCAGGAGACCATCACCTTTGACGATTTCGCTAAAGTTGACCTGCGCGTGGCGCTGATTGAAAACGCGGAATTCGTGGAAGGCTCTGACAAGCTGCTGCGCCTGACGCTGGATCTGGGCGGTGAGAAGCGTAACGTCTTCTCCGGCATCCGTTCTGCCTATCCTGATCCGCAGGTACTGATTGGCCGTCAGACCGTCATGGTCGCGAACCTGGCACCGCGTAAAATGCGCTTCGGCATCTCTGAGGGGATGGTGATGGCCGCAGGCCCTGGCGGGAAAGATATCTTCCTGTTAAGCCCTGACGAAGGCGCGAAGCCGGGTCAGCAGGTGAAATAACAAAAAAGCCGGAGATTATCTTCGGCTTTTTTTGTTCTCCCTCTCCCACAGGGAGAGGGCCGGGATGAGGGCATCAGGCCGCACCCATTCCGCAATCACGCCTTCGTATTATGCACCCGGTGGGTCAGCCCGCGCAGGAAATTACGCAGAAACTGGTCGCCGCACTCGCGGTAATTTTTGTGGCCCGGCGCACGCATCATGGCGGTCACTTCCGGCACGGATACACGGTATTTTTGCTCCGTCATGATCGCCACAATATCATCCGTTTTCAGCGAGAACGCGATACGCAGCTTTTTCAGCACCGTGTTGTTGTCCACCCGACGCTCCAGCGCCAGTTCAGGTGCAGAATCATCTTTGCCACGCTTATCGTAGATCAGGCCGTTCAGGAAGCCTGACAGGATAATGTCAGGGCAGCGAACAAACCCCTCTTCGTCCTCTTTGGTCATCCAGGTGTCAAAACCAGCAGAGGTGGATTCCATGGCAGACAGCGCAAGAATGCGCACCATGTCGTTGTTGTTTGCTTTCAGGGTGTAGCGCAGGCTACGAAGAATATCATTACTAAGCATGAGTGCCTTTAACTGTCGATGATGCAATGGCGCGCAGTGTACCAGTTTTACAGCCCAATCGCCTCTTTCAAACTTTTCAGGTAGCGACGACTGACGGGTACCGTTTGACCGGCCCGCAGTACCAGCTCTGCCTGACCGTTATCTTCCAGACGGATCTCTTTCAGGTGCGCCATGTTAACCAGATACTGCCGATGGCAGCGGACAAGCGGCGTGCGGCTTTCCAGCGTGCGCAGCGTCAGCTCGGTGAAGCCTTCACTGCCCTCGGCGCTGGTGACAAACACCCCGCTCAGGCGGCTGCTGACAAATGCCACATCATCCATTTGCAGCAGGTAAATCCGGCTATGCCCGGTACACGGGATAAACTTCAGCGGCTGCTGGTTTTCCGGCAGCAGCGTGACGTCCTGTACCGTACGCTCCTGGCGTAAACGCGTCAGGGTCTTTTCGAGCCGCTTCTCTTCAATCGGCTTCAGCAGGTAATCGAACGCGTGTTCTTCAAATGCCTTCACGGCATATTCGTCAAACGCCGTCAGAAACACGATATACGGGCGATGCTCCGGATCAAGCATGCCGACCATCTCCAGCCCGCTGATACGAGGCATCTGGATGTCGAGGAATAGCACATCCGGGCGCAGTTTATGCACAGCACCAATGGCTTCAATGGCATTGGCGCACTCTCCCACAATCTCAATGTCACTCTGCTCCTGCAACAGCACGCGCAGGTTTTCCCGTGCTAACGGTTCATCATCGACTATCAGCACTCTTAACATGCGGTCTCCTCCAGCGGCAATCGTAACGTAATACGGGTAAATCGGTCCGGCTCACAGGCCACGGTGATGCCACATCCATCCCCAAAGTGAGCGCGCAGGCGTTTATCCACCAGGCTCATCCCCAGCCCGCCGGAAGCGGACGGGACGTAAAGCCCGGCATTGTCTTCAATATTCAGCACCAGATGATGATTAAAACGGCTGGCAGAAATAGTGATCTCCCCGGTGCCCAGAAGCTGCGATGTCCCGTGTTTAATGGCATTTTCCACAATAGGCTGCAGCGTAAAGGCCGGGAGATGCTGATACGCCAGCTCATCCGGCACGGATAACGACACCTGCAGACGAGACTGGAAGCGCGCCTGCTCAATCTGCAGGTAGGCGTTAACATGTTCAATCTCATCGGCCAGGGTCACAATCTCAGACGGCCGTTTCAGGTTCTTGCGGAAAAACGTCGACAGAAACTGCACCAGCTGCGCGGCCTGATCGCTGTCGCGGCGGATCACCGCTTTCAGGGTGTTGAGGGCATTAAACAGGAAATGCGGGTTCACCTGAGCGTGCAGGAGCTTAATCTCCGACTGCGTTAACAGGGCTTTTTGCCGCTCATATTGCCCCGCCAGGATCTGCGCGGAAAGCAGCTGCGCAATCCCCTCCCCCAACGTCCGGTTGATCGAGCTGAACAAGCGGTTCTTCGCTTCGTAGAGCTTAATGGTTCCCATCACCCGCTGGTTTTCCCCCCGCAGCGGAATGACCAGCGTAGAGCCGAGCTTACACTGCGGATGCAGCGAACAGCGGTAAGGCACTTCGTTACCGTCGGCATAGACTACCTCACCGGTCTCTATCGCACGAAGCGTATACGCGGACGAAATCGGTCTGCCAGGAAGGTGGTGATCGTCGCCGGTACCGGTAAAGGCCAGCAGCTTTTCACGATCGGTAATCGCAACGGCACCAATATCCAGCTCCTGATAGAGCACCTGCGCCACCTTCATGCTGTTTTCTTCGTTAAAGCCCTGACGCAGGATCCCCTCGGTTGAAGCGGCGACTTTCAGTGCCGTGGCAGAGAACGCCGAGGTGTATTTCTCAAACATGGCGCGCTTGTCGAGCAGAATGCGCATAAACAGCGCCGCGCCCACGGTGTTGGTGACCATCATCGGGGCGGCAATACTGTTCACCAGATGCAGTGCGTCCTCAAAAGGTCGGGCGATAAGCAGAATGATCGCCATTTGCGCCATTTCGGCCACAAAGGTGATCGCGCCAGCGGTAAGCGGGCTGAAGACTTTATCCGGGCGGCCACGTTTGATCATGTAGCTGTGCACCAGGCCACCAAGCAGCCCTTCTACGATGGTCGAGATCATGCAGCTCAGCGCCGTCATCCCGCCCATGGAATAGCGGTGCAGCCCACCAGTTAAACCGACAAGGCCACCCACAACGGGGCCGCCGAGCAGCCCGCCCATCACCGCGCCGATGGCGCGCGTATTGGCAATGGAGTCTTCAATATGGAGGCCAAAATAGGTCCCCATGATGCAGAAAATGGAGAAAGTCACATAACAGAGGAGCTTGTGCGGCAGGCGGACGGTGACTTGCATCAGCGGGATAAACAGACGCGTCTTACTCATCAACCAGGCGATGACAAGAAACACGCACATCTGCTGAAGCAACAGCAGCACCAGATTAAACTCGTACATACTCAGGAACCGCACCTTCTGAAAACGCGTAACATACACTGAAGGCGCCGAAGTTTCTTTGAAGCAGTCCAAAAAAGCGGTAAATCGTGTCCGTCATCACATCTTTTGCCGAACATAACGGCTGCTTCGCATTATTTGTACAAAAAAAAGGCAATTCTTCCTGGTTCGACAAACTGGGTCTACAGTTAAGCTGGGGACGCGTTAGCCAGGGGGCGAATATGGCGCTTTACACGATCGGTGAAGTGGCACTCCTTTGTGATATCAATCCCGTCACGCTACGGGCTTGGCAGCGACGGTATGGTTTACTCAAACCGCAGCGCACGGACGGCGGTCACCGCCTTTTCAATGATGCCGACATCGATCGGATCCGCGAGATCAAAAGCTGGATAGATAACGGTGTGCAGGTGAGCAAGGTAAAGTCGCTGCTCTGCCATGACGATCCCGATACCCAACACCGCTGGCGCGAACAGCAGGAAACCCTGCTCCGGCTTCTGCAGGCGGGCAACGTTCAACGTCTGCGCGCGTGGATCAAAGAGCAAGGCCGCGATTATCCGGCGCAAACCTTAATCAACCATCTTTTCATCCCGCTTCGTCGACGGCTGCAATGCCAGCACTCTACCCTGCAGGCGCTGCTGAGTATGCTCGACGGGGTGCTGATCAATTATATCGCCGTCTGTCTGGCCTCGGCGCGAAACAAGGGCGGAAAAGACGCGCTGGTTGTTGGCTGGAACGTGCACGATACCACGCGGCTGTGGCTCGAAGCCTGGATCGCCACCCAGCGGGGCTGGCGCGTGGAGGTGCTGGCGCATTCGCTGGCTCAGCTACGGCCCGAATTCTTCGACGGCCAGACTCTGCTGGTCTGGTGCGGGGAAGTGCCCACCGCCTCGCAGCAACAGCGGCTGACGGAATGGCGGGAGCACGGTTATCCGGTTTACGCCCTGGGCCCCGACGAAACGTAACGGCATTTAATGGTTCATTAACAGCTGCGCTTCACCGTATAATTGTTCCGTTAACAACAGGAGCAGATGATGAAGGCAACCAAACTGGCCGTAATTACCCTTTTTGTACTGATGGCCGTAAGCGGCATCGGCGGCGTGATGCTGGCCGGGTACTCATTTATTGTTCGTGGCGGTGTCGGCTGAGAAGCCGGGCCAGTCGTTCAAACAGGCGATCGATAACGATGGCCGCCAGCGCGACCAGTACCGCACCCTGAACGATATAGGCCGTATTGAACCCGCTTAAGCCGATGATGATCGGCGTTCCCAGCGTATTGGCCCCCACCGTAGACGCGATGGTCGCCGTGCCGATGTTAATAATCACCGACGTACGGATCCCCGCGATAATCACCGGTGCCGCAAGCGGCAGCTCAACCTTGCACAGCCGCTGACCGCAGCTCATGCCCATCCCTTCGGCCACGCTCAGTACCGATGCCGGTACCGACGCAATGCCCGCCAGCGTCCCCTGAAGAACAGGCAACACGCCGTAAAGGATCAGCGCAATGATAGCCGGTTGCTGACCAAACCCGATCACCGGCACCGCAATCGCCAGTACCGCCACCGGCGGAAATGTCTGTCCGATAGCCGCAATCGTCTCTACCAGCGGGCGAAACTCTCTCCCCCAGGGCCGGGTGACCACAATCCCCGCCCCCACGCCCAGCACCACGGCAATCGCGCTGGAGAGCGCCACCAGCCACAGGTGCGCCAGGGCAAGATTGATAAAACTCTCCTGCTGATAGACGGGGCGCGGCAGGCCGGGAAAAAGCGAGCTGAACAGCGCCGCACTGTGCGGCATCAGAAACAGCAGGGCAACAAAAAGCACCGTCAGCCAGAGGAGCGGATCACGCATGACCTTCACGCGTCACCTCCCCGGCCAGCAGATCGCGAAAATGCAGGGTGCCACACGGTGCCCCAGCGGCATCCGTAACCGGCAGTACCTCGCACTGGCGCGCCACAAACGCGGAGAGCGCGTCCCGCAGGCTCATCTGTTCTTGTAATGCTTCACCGCCCATCGCCACATCCTGTCGACGCATATAATCGCTGACGGTTCGCAGGGAGAGCAGTCTGACGCCCAGTTCGCTGCGTCCAAAAAACTCGCGCACAAAATCGTTCTGCGGATGGGTCAGCAGTTCAAGCGGCGTGCCCTGCTGGATCACTTCCCCGTGGTCCATCAACACCAGATGATCGGCCAGCCGCAGCGCCTCATCAATATCGTGGGTCACGAGGACGATCGTCCGGCCAAGGATGCGGTGAATGCGGGTCATCTCGGTCTGCAGTGCCCCGCGCGTAACGGGATCGAGCGCGCCAAAAGGCTCATCCATCAGCAATACCTGCGGGTTCGCCGCCAGCGCGCGCGCCACTCCCACACGCTGCTGTTGTCCACCTGAAAGCTGATGCGGATAGCGGCCACGCAGCCCAGGCTCTAACCCCAGCAGCGACATAAGCTCGTCCACCCTCTCGTCACTCTTTGCCCGCGACCATTTTTCCAGCTGCAGCACGGTGGCAATGTTCTGCGCGACCGTCCAGTGGGGAAACAGGCCGATGGACTGGATGGCGTAACCCATGCGACGACGCAGCTCCAGCACCGGCAGACTGCGGATCTCTTCCCCGGCAAAACGTATTACACCGCTGTCGTGCTCCACCAGGCGGTTGATCATCTTCAGCGTGGTGGATTTCCCCGACCCCGAGGTGCCAATCAGTACCGAAAACGCCCCCTCGGCAAAATTCAGGTTCAGGTGACTTGCTGCCGGACGACCGGCAAATGTTTTACTGACATCGTGAAATTCAATCATTGGCTCTTCTCCCGAGCAACGCGAGCCATAAGGCAAACAGCGCATCGATGACGACCGCCAGTGCAATCGTGGGCACCACGCCCAGTAACACCAGATCCAGCGCGCTGCTCAGCAGCCCCTGGAACACCAGCGCGCCAAAACCGCCTGCGCCAATCAGCGCGGCGATAACCGCCATCCCGACGGTCTGGACTGCCACCACCCGCAGGCTGCGCAGCAGCAGGGGCAAGGCGAGCGGCAGCTGGATCTGCCAGAAGCACTGTCGCCGGCTCATCCCCATCGCGTGGGCGCTCTCCAGCACATCCGGCGCGACCTGGCTTAAGCCTGCCACCACGCCACGGACCAGCGGCAGCAGCGCGTACAGTACCAGGGCAATAAGCGCGGGGGTTAATCCGGTTCCGGCGATACCGACCGAGGCTAACGCCGGAAATGACTTCACCAGCCCCGCCAGCGGCGCAATCAGCAGGCCAAACAGGGCCACGGAAGGGATGGTCTGGATCACGTTGAGCACGGCAAAAACCCCGCCCTGGCGGGAGGGATGACGATAACACCACATGCCCAGCGGTACCCCCAGCAGTAACGCCGGGAACAGCGTGCCGAAGAGGATCGTCAGGTGTTGCGCCAGCGCATCATCAAACACCTCCTGACGGTTGGCGTACTCTTTTAACAGCGAGAGATTATTCAGCTCACCGCTGAACAGCAGCAGCAACGGAATACACCAGATCTGGGCATTGAGCACCCAGCGCCAGGCAGACGACGGGATCAGGCGGCGGATCGCATCGCTGCAGGCCAGCAGACACAGCGCCAGCCACAGCCACAGGCCACTGCCCACGGTGGTTCGCGCCAGTGGACTTTCCGCCGAGGTCATGTGCGTGGCGGCAAGCCCGGCACTCCAGAACAAGGTGATGAAGAGACCTTCACTGAGGAGTAACGTCAGCCACTGTGCAACCCGCCCACGGCTGAGCGAGAGCACAACCAGTGCACCCAGCGCCACAACCAGCAGCAGCGGCGTAAACGGCCAGACCTGCCAGAGCGCGCGCCCTTCCCCCGACATCAGGCGGTTTGGCGCCACATTGACAAACGGTAGCGCGACCGCCGCAATGGCCACACAGGCCAACAGCAGCAGTACGCGGTTATGACATTTTATTGGCACAGCCCTGTCCTGTTACTTCACAAGCCCTTGTTGTTTCAGGAAATCGGCGGCCACTTTTTTGGCATCCAGTCCCTCTACGGCAATGCTCGCATTGAGCTGTTGCAGCGTTTTTGCATCCAGTTTTTCAAAGACCGGTTTGAGCCAGTCGGCGATATCCGGGTAGGCTTTCAGCACCGCCTCACGCACCACCGGCGTGGGGGCATAAATAGGCTGAACGCCTTTTGGATCGGTTAAGGTCTGCAGACCAAGCGCCGCGACCGGGCCGTCCGTACCGTAGGCCATCGCCGCATTGACGCCAGAGGTCTGCTGCGCCGCCGCCTTGATGGTCACCGCGGTGTCACCGCCCGCGAGCGAGAGCAACTGTGCCTGGTCAAGCTTGAAGTCGTAGGCTTTTTCGAAAGCAGGCAGCGCGTCCGGACGCTCGATAAACTCCGCCGAGGCCGCAAGCTTGAAGTCGCCCTTCTCTTTCAGATAGCGGCTGAGATCCGCAAGTGACGTCAGTTTGCCTTTCTCCGCCACGTCTTTACGCACCGCGATGGTCCAGGTGTTGTTGGCCGGAGCCGGAGTCAGCCAGACCAGCTTGTTCTGTTCTGCATCGAGTTTTTTGACTTTTTCATACCCGGCTTTGGCGTTTTTCCATGCCGGATCGTTTTCATCTTTGAAGAAAAATGCCCCGTTGCCGGTGTATTCCGGGTAGATATCCAGCTCGCCGGAGGTGATGGCCCCGCGTACCACGGGCGTGGTACCCAGCTGAACTTTATTCACGGTTTTCACGCCGTGGCTTTCCAGCACCTGCAAAATAATATTCCCGAGCAGCGCGCCTTCAGTGTCGATCTTTGAGCCCACTTTTACCGGTTCTGCCGCCTGTAGCGGCAGGCTTAGCGTCGCGAATAACGCCGCAGAAACTACCATCCCCGTTTTAATCGTCATTCCACTATCCTCATTTTTTTGCTGCCTTTTTCAGAGGCTTGAGAGAAAAGCGTAGCTTAAAACGGCGGATTTACCCGGCAAAATGCCTTTTTAGCATAAGGTAAGACGCATCCCCCGGTGAACGGGGGATGCAAAGGAGGGAAAGGTTACAGCAGCTCGAACTCGCCTTTATTGACGCGGGCGGAATCCACACCAATGTAGACATTGAACTTGCCCGGTTCCGCATCGTATTTCATCTGCTGGTTCCAGAACTTCAGGGCATCCACGTCGATCGGGAAGCTGATGGTTTTGGTTTCACCAGGTTTCAGGTTGACCTTCTCAAAGCCGCGTAGCTGTTTCACCGGACGGCTCATGGAGGCGGTCACATCCTGAACATACATCTGGATCACCGTCGCACCTTCACGTTTACCGGTGTTCGTCACGTCAACGCTGGCAGTCACCTTACCGTCACGCTTCAGGCTCGGGGCCGACATTTTCACGTCAGAGACCTTAAAGGTGGTGTAGCTCAAACCGTAACCAAACGGATACAGCGGACCGTTCGCTTCATCGAAGTAACGGGAGGTGTACTTGTTTGGCTTATCGGCGTTATACGGACGGCCGGTATTCAGGTGGCTGTAGTACACCGGGATCTGCCCGACAGAGCGCGGGAAGGACATCGGCAGTTTGCCCGACGGGTTGTAATCACCAAACAGCACGTCGGCGATGGCGTTACCCCCTTCCGTACCGGCGAACCAGGTTTCCAGAATAGCATCAGCCTGCTGATCTTCTTTCACCAGCGCCAGTGGACGACCGTTCATCAGCACCAGCACCAGCGGCTTGCCGGTGGCTTTCAGGGCGGCGATCAGATCGCGCTGGCTTTGCGGGATCGTGATGTCCGTTCGGCTGGAGGCTTCGTGTGCCATCCCCTGTGCTTCACCCACCACGGCAACCACCACGTCAGACTGTTTCGCGGCGTTTACCGCTTCATCAATCATCTCTTTCGGCGAGCGCGGATCCACCTTCACCGCCTCTTCATACTGATTGAGGAAGGTCACGATATCTTTATCATCAGTGACGTTCGCCCCTTTGGCGTACACCACCTTAGCGTTTTCACCGACCGCATTTTTAATACCGGTGAGCACGGTCACGGACTGATCGGCCACACCCGCAGCAGACCAGCTCCCCATCACGTCGCGCTTGCTGTCGGCCAGCGGGCCGACCACCGCAATGGTGCCGGATTTTTTCAGCGGCAGCGTGTCGAGGCGGTTTTTCAGCAGCACCAGGCTTTCACGCGCCACTTCACGGGCCTCTTTACGGTGCAGACGGCTTTCGGCATTGGTGTCCGCCGGGTCTGACTCTTTCGGCCCCAGGTGGCTGTACGGATCGTTAAACAGCCCCATGTCATATTTCACGTTCAGCACGTGACGCGTGGCATCGTCCAGCTCCGCCATTGTCACCTTGCCGCTCTTCACCAGCCCCGGCAGGTATTTGCTGTAATATTCGTCGCTCATGCTCATGTTGATGCCGGATTTGAGCGCCACGCGCACCGCATCTTCCGGGTCGGAGGCCGTACCGTGTTTGATGAGCTCTTTAATGGCGCCATGGTCAGAGACTGTGATGCCCTTGAAGCCCCACTGGTCGCGCAGCACGTCTTTCAGCAGCCAGGAGTCAGAGGTGGCAGGCGTGCCGTTGAGCGAGTTCAGGGCGACCATCACCGCGCCGCTACCGGCATCCAGGCCTGCTTTGTACGGCGGCATGTAATCGTTAAACAGGCGCTGCGGGCTCATGTCGACGGTGTTGTACTCTTTACCGCCTTCCACGGCACCATAGGCGGCGAAGTGCTTGACGCTGGTCATGACCGAATAACGATCCGCCGGGCTTTTACCCTGCATCGCTTCCACCATGGTTTTCCCCATCGTGGCGGTCAAATAAGTATCTTCACCAAAGCCCTCTGACGCGCGGCCCCAGCGCGGATCGCGGGAGACGTCAACCATCGGGGCCCAGGTCATGTTGAGGCCGTCGTCTGCGGCTTCATATGCCGAGACGCGCCCGACGGTTTTCACCGCGTCGAGGTTAAAGGAAGAGGCCAGACCGAGGCTGATAGGAAAAACGGTACGCTGTCCGTGTACCACGTCATAGGCGAAGAACAGCGGAATTTTCAGGCGGCTAAGTTCCATCACCTGATCCTGCATTTTGCGGATATCCTGACGGGTCACGGTGTTAAAAATCGCCCCTACCTGGCTCTCTTTAATCATTTCGCGGATCGCCTCTTTCGGGTTATCCGGGCCGACGCTGATAAGACGCAGCTGGCCGATCTTCTCATCGACCGTCATTTTCTTGAGCAATTCCGTGACAAACGCGTCCCGTGCTTCAGGCGTAAGCGGGTGATTACCAAACAGTTCATCTGCCAGCGCAGGTTGCAGTGCCAGGCTGACGGCGACACCTACAGAACATAGCCATTTCATGTCGTTTTACTCTCTCATCAATTTCCGCCGGAAGATCTCGGCCAGGGCGTGCGAAAAGCGCAGTGTGCCACAAACCCTCAGAACGTTGCAGGGTTATTCTCTGATTTTTCTCGCAAATACGCGCCCTCTAAACAGCTAATCGCGCTATGCTTTACAGCGAGAAATTTGCCCCACCACAAGGAGTGGAAGATGTCTTCTGTTCGAACTGCCGATAACACGACTTTTATTAACGAACTGTCGCGCCTGGTTGGTCACTCTCACCTGCTCACCGACCCGGCCAAAACTGCCCGCTACCGTAAGGGCTTTCGTTCCGGACAGGGCGATGCGCTGGCGGTGGTTTTTCCCGGCACGCTGCTGGAGCTGTGGCGCGTCCTGAGCGCCTGCGTCGCCGCGGACAAGATTATTTTAATGCAGGCGGCTAACACCGGCCTGACCGAAGGCTCGACGCCGAACGGCAACGATTACGATCGCGACATCGTGATTATCAGCACCCTGCGCCTCGACAAACTTCACCTGCTCGATAAAGGCGAGCAGGTACTGGCCTTCCCTGGCACCACCCTCTACTCGCTGGAAAAAGCGCTTAAGCCGCTTGGGCGAGAACCGCATTCGGTGATTGGTTCATCCTGCATCGGCGCCTCCGTCATTGGTGGGATTTGTAATAATTCCGGCGGTTCGCTGGTGCAGCGCGGCCCGGCTTATACCGAAATGTCGCTCTATGCCCGTATTGATGAAAACGGCAAGCTGACGCTGGTGAACCATCTGGGAATCGATCTGGGCGTCACGCCGGAGCAGATCCTGAGTAAGCTCGACGACGATCGCGTGAAAGATGAAGACGTACAGCACGATGGGCGTCATGCCCACGATCACGATTACATCACCCGCGTACGGGATATCAACGCGGATACGCCAGCGCGTTACAACGCCGACCCGGATCGCCTGTTTGAATCCTCCGGCTGCGCGGGCAAACTGGCCGTTTTCGCGGTCCGGCTCGACACCTTCCCGGCCGAGAAAAAACAGCAGGTGTTTTACATCGGCACCAATCAGCCTGACGTGCTGACCGAAATCCGTCGTCATATTCTCGGCGAATTCACGCATCTGCCGGTGGCGGGCGAGTATATGCATCGGGATATTTACGACATCGCCGAACGCTACGGCAAAGATACGTTCCTGATGATCGACAAGCTCGGCACCGACAAAATGCCGTTCTTCTTCACCATGAAGGGCCGCACTGATGCAATGCTGGAGAAAGTGCCGCTGTTTAAACCCCACTTCACCGACCGCTTTATGCAGAAGCTGGGTAACGTTTTCCCGGCCCACCTGCCGGAGCGAATGAAAACCTGGCGCGACAAGTATGAACATCACCTGCTGCTGAAAATGGCCGGGGACGGGATCGCCGAAGCACAAAACTGGCTGAGCGAATTCTTCAAAACCGCCGAGGGAGATTTCTTCGCCTGTACACCTGAGGAGGGGAGCAAAGCGTTCCTGCACCGTTTTGCCGCTGCGGGGGCCGCCATCCGTTATCAGGCCGTACACTCAGAAGAAGTAGAGGATATTCTGGCGCTGGATATTGCGCTGCGACGCAACGATACCGAGTGGTTTGAACACCTGCCGCCGGAAATCGACAGCAAGCTGGTGCATAAGCTCTACTACGGCCACTTTATGTGCTACGTCTTCCACCAGGATTACATCGTTAAAAAAGGGGTCGACGCGCACGCGTTGAAAGAGGAGATGCTCGCCCTTCTGCGCGAACGTGGCGCACAATATCCTGCGGAACACAACGTTGGGCATCTTTACAAAGCCCCTGAGACACTTAAGCAGTTTTATCGCGAGAATGACCCTACAAACAGTATGAATCCCGGCATTGGTAAAACAACGCGGAATAAATACTGGAAAGAGAGCGATAACGCAGAGCAGGCCATTACGCAAGCATCTGATTAATTCATACAGCCATATTTAAGAGATTGTTAAGCACAGCTCAATCGTACTAGAGTACCTGCACTCGCCGGAGAAACGTTTCTCCGGCATTCTTTGACGAGGAGCAGGCACATCATGTCGGCTGTTGATATTTTATCCGTAACCGAAGTGGAAGTGCGCGATGCCCTTCCCGACGATGTGCATGCCATTTCGGCTATTTATGCATGGCATGTACTTCACGGACGTGCGTCGTTTGAGGAAATCCCCCCCACCGTTGATGAAATGCGTAAGCGGTTGAAAAACGTGACCGATAACGGTTTGCCCTGGCTGGTGGCGCTGTATCGCGGCATTGTGGTGGGCTATTGCTACGCCACGCCATACCGTCCACGACACGCGTATCGCTTCACGCTGGAAGAGTCAATCTACGTGGATGCCAGCACCACCGGACGCGGTTTTGGCAGTGCACTAATGGACGCGCTGATTGAACGCTGCGAACAAGGTCCCTGGCGTCAGATGATTGCGGTTGTGGGGGATGGCCATAATAACGCCGGGTCATTGCGGCTGCATAAAAAGCACGGTTTTGAAGTGGTCGGCCAGCTGCGCAGTGTGGGCTACAAAAAAGGCGACTGGCGGGATACGGTGATTATGCAGCGCCCGCTTAACGACGGAGACTGGACCCTGCCGGAATAGGCCCAGTGCGGTCTGGTGACCTCACCTCGGCCCTCTCCCACCGGGAGAGGGAGAAAACATAAAAAACGGTAACACAGTTACCGTTTTGCTTTTACCTAATCGTTCTGCGCCGTCGCCATCTGCTCGGCTTTCTGCTTTTTATACGTCAATGCCGCAGCCGGAACAGGCTGCACTTTCCCGGTTTCAATCCAGGTGCGCAGTCGGCTGGCATCGGCGAAGTGAGTATATTTGCCGAAGGCATCCATCACCACCAGCGCCACCGGTTTACCGTTGAACACGGTACGCATCACCAGACAGTGCCCCGCCGCGTTGGTAAAGCCGGTTTTCGTTAACTGAATGTTCCAGTTCTCGCGATACACCAGGTGGTTCGTATTGCGAAACGGCAGCGTATAGGCCGGGTTCGCAAAGGTCGCCATCTCTTCACGGGTGGTACTGAGCTGCCCAATCAGCGGGTACTGTTTGCTGGCAATCAGCAGTTTGGTCAGATCGCGCGCCGTAGAGACGTTGTGAATCGACAAACCTGTCGGCTCAACAAAACGGGTGTTATTCATTCCCAGCGCTTTGGCTTTGGCATTCATCGCTCGAATGAAGGCGTCGTAGCCGCCCGGATAATGGTGGGCGAGGCTCGCCGCGGCGCGGTTTTCTGACGACATCAGCGCCAGCAAGAGCATATTTTTACGACTGATTTCACTGTTCAGGCGCACGCGGGAGTAAACCCCTTTCATCTCCGGCGTGTGGCTGATATCCACTTTCAGTTTTTCATCCAGCGGCAGATGTGCATCCAGCACTACCATCGCGGTCATTAATTTGGTTATCGAGGCGATCGGGCGCACCAGATCCGGATGGCTGGCGTAGATCACCTTATTGGTGTTGAGATCAACAATCATCGCGCTGCCGGAAGCGATTTGCGGTTGAGCAGCAGCGGTGGTCACCGCGGGCGTTTTGGCGAGAGCTGGCACGCCAGCGGACGCCCCCAGCAACAGTGCCAGGCTAAGTAAAGAAACTCGGAATTTCAGCATGGTGAGACTTCTGATAATTATTCACGCACGTTATGACGTACACCGCCTGCGTCGACGGAGAAACACAGGCTGGCTTCGGCATCATAGCGGTCACCGTGCATTGTCGCCAGCGGATAATCGTGAACAGATGCTGCATTGCTGGCATTTACGCCAGCAATGCAATTAACTCAGAAGAGACGGTAACCATAACCCCAAAGAATCACCGTCAGCGCCAGTAACGCCTCCAGTACCAGCACGCCGATGGCGAGCGTAGAGCTGGAAAAGCTCAGGCCTTCTTCTTTATTGATATTCAGGAAGGTAGGTACGCCCAGATACAGCAGATAGCCGGTGTAAAAGAGCGCAATGGTCCCGATCAGCGCGCACAGCCAGACCAGGGGATAGAGCGCAACAATACCGCTTAAGAACAGCGGGGTCGCGACATATCCGGCAAAGACCATACAGTGTGCCAGGGAAGGACGCTGCGGATAGTTACGTGCCATCCAGTGAATGACGCGTCCCATAACCGCCACCCCTGCCAGCATCAGGCCATAAAAGAGAATGGCAAGATAAAGCCCGGTAAACCAGGAAAGCTGTACTACGGTGCCATCACCAAAGTTCCAGCCGATTTGTGTTGTACCAATAAACGCGCATATCACCGGCACCGCCGCCATCAGCAGCACGTGGTGCGTGTAATGATGCGAGACCGTTTCGTTCTCACTTTTGATGACATGCATTTCACGATCGGGATGGGAAAAAAGTCCCCAGACATGGTTCATAGCGCCCCCTTGTTGTCGGCCCGTCATCGATACCTTAAGTATAATGCAGGGTTTAGATTATTTTATGTACAGTGGGAAATTTCCGTTGATTGCCCCGCGGTTGTCACAAGGGGTATATGATTAACCGAGGCACGCTGAGGGAGATGATATTTACGTAATGGATATCAACGGAGTTATTGAACAATACGGATACGCTGCGCTGGTTGTCGGAAGCGTGGCAGAAGGTGAAACCATCACCCTGTTAGGCGGCGTCGCCGCGCATCAGGGATTACTTAAATTCCCGCTGGTTGTCGCCGCGGTTGCGCTGGGCGGGATGATTGGCGATCAGCTGCTCTACTTTCTGGGGCTGCGTTTTGGGCCAACGCTGCTTAAGCGTTTCGCTAAGCACAAGAAGAAAATTAACCGCGCGCAGCGGCTGATCCAGCGCCACCCTTACCTGTTTGTGATTGGCACCCGCTTTATGTACGGCTTTCGGATTATCGGGCCGATATTGATTGGCGCCAGCCGCCTGCCGCCGAAAATTTTCCTGCCGCTGAACGTGATTGGCGCGTGCGCCTGGGCGCTGATCTTTACCACGCTCGGTTACGTGGGTGGAGAAGTGATTGGCCCGTGGCTACATAACCTTGACCAGCATCTGAAGCACTGGGCGTGGCTGATTCTGGTGGTTGTAGCGGTGATTGGGGTCAGGCTGTGGATGCGGCACAGAGAGAAGAAGCAGGATGAGGAGTGAGTGCGGTCTGTTGCCCTCACCCTAACCCTCTCCCACAGGGAGAGGGAACTTAAAGCCCCCTCTCCCACGGGGTGAGGGGAAGCTACCCCGCTGGCTTAAACTGCGGATTCGCCAGCATAAACCCGCCATCGACGATAAACGACTGCCCGGTGGTGTAGCTGGCGTCGCTGTCGCATAACCACGCCACCAGACTGGCGATCTCTTTGGTATATCCCGGTCTTGCGAGCGGGATCGCTGGCATCGATCCTTCCTTCACTTCACTCTCGTCCATATCATTCATCGGTGTGGCAATCGCCCCCGGCGCAACGGCATTCACCAGAATGTTGTGCTGCACCAGTTCCAGCGCCATCGATTTGGTTAATCCTCCCAGCGCATGTTTTGCGGCGGTATAGGCGCTGGCTTCCGGCAGCGGCGTATGTTCATGCACCGAGGTGATATTGACGATTCGCCCTCCTTCCCCCTGCTCCACCATTTTACGTGCGGCAATCTGCGAACAGAGAAACGCACCGTCCACGTCGACGGTGAAAATGTTTCGCCACTCGTCAAACGGCATATCCAGGAAGGGCGCTTTGGTCATCGCCCCCGCATTGTTAACCAGCACGTCCAGGCGACCAAAACGGGCAATTAACGTTTCTATCTCCTGCGCGCCCTGTGGGAGGGTGCTTAGATCAAGGTGGATAGCTTCAGCCCGCCGTCCCTGCGCCTCCACTTCGCGGCAGGTATCCCGCGCCCCTTGTTCATCAGAGTGCCAGGTGACGCCAATATCAAACCCACGTTCAGCCAGCATCAGGGCCGTGGTTTTACCAATCCCGGAATCCGATGCGGTAACAATCGCTACTTTGGTCATACTCACCTCCTGAAGAACGGCAAAGAGGTAAGTATAGATAATGACCCTGATTAGCCATGATGATAACCACCACCCAGCGCGGAGGTGAGCTGTAGCGTGGCGTCGATATACTCGCCCTGCAGCATCAATCCGGCGAGATGTTCCTTCAGCGCTGGAATTCTGGCTTCACTGACGCGCGAGCCGGCAATAATTCCGGCGCTAAAACGTGCCTGCGCCAGCGCCACCACGCGCGCCGCATCTTTTTCTACCTGCTGCTGATGCTGATTTTTCGCCGTCAGCATTTCCACTTCGCTGGCCGTGCGCGCCACCTGGTTCACGGCATCCACCACCGCCTTGTTGTAGTTCGCCACCGACAGATTGTTCTGCGCCTGGGCAATATCCAGCTGCGCGTTCAGCCTGCCGCTGTCAAAAATGGGCAGAGTCAGCCCGGCGGTCACACCCATTTGCTGGGCTGAAGAACGGAACAGATCGCTCAGGTGCAGGGCATCCTGTTGTAAAAACGCCATCAGATTCACATCAGGATAAAACGCCGCTCTGGCGGCATCGACCTCGCTCATTGACGCTTCGATATACCAGTGCGCCGCCTGCAGATCCGGTCGTCGGGCCAGCAGTTCATACCCCAGCGTCGACGGTAACGACGCTTCAACCGTCGGTAAGGCATGCCGTGTGAGCGCCAGGGCGGGGGTATTAGTCAACGCGTTCAGACGCGCCTCGATGGCTTTCACTTTGCCGTGAACCTCTGCGATCTGCTCTTCGGTTTTGCTGGCACTGATGTCGGTTTCGACACCTTCCACAGAGGAGGTGATCCCGTGCTGATACAGCTCGCGATCGGCACCGATGATATTGTCCTGTTGGGATTTGATCTGCGTGAGGACCTCCTCCACGGCGGCCTGAGTTTGCCAGTCCCAGTAGAGCCGCGCCACGCTGCTGGCAAGCAGTTGGCGGGTCTGCTCAAGCTCCACTTTTTGCGCATTCACCTTGCCTATCCTGGCCTCCAACCGGGCGCGATTTTTGCCCCACAAATCCAGATCCCAGCCCGCAGTCAGACCAAAGGTACCGTTGGTATACCAGGGGCCGGTGGTGCCCGCAGCCGGGTCAGTTATGGCAAAGGGCCCCATCAGCCCTTCAGCGGACATTTTCTGACGTTCGGCATCGGCCGAAAAATCAATTTGCGGGCCGTCGGCCGCCAGGGCTGCTTTGGCCTGGGCTTCGGCAAGGGTAATACGCTGACGGGCAATCTGCATATCGGGCGCATCGCTTAATGCTTTGGCAATAAGCTTATCAAGCTGCGGATCGTTATACGCTTTCCACCATGCATTTTTCGGCCAGTCCTGATGAGGCAGCACCGTATTAACCGACGCCGTGAGCGACTGGGTATTGAGGGGAGTTACCGTGGCATGTTGCGGCGCACAGCCGGCCAGAATAACGGCAAAGGGAGCACTCAGAGATAAAATAAGAAAACGTTTCATTACGCCATTCACGCCAAAAAATAAAGGCGCAAAGTACGCCTGATGTCTCTCTTTTTTTTAGTAATGCGTGGCAATGCGCAAATTGTCATACATTTTTGTAATTAGAAAATTATACATGCCGAGAATAAGTCAAACTAACAAATTCATCTTAATTATAAATCGCCTGCTACACTTACTGTTGACATACATACGCAGGAGAAGGGAATGAAAATATTATTGTGGGTCATTTTAATTATATTTCTGATAGGACTGCTGGTAGTAACGGGTGTGTTCAAGATGATTTTCTGATTCCTTTGCCCGGCACCGCGCCGGGCAAAGGTCAACCAGCCCATGCGTCTGGTCCAGCGCTTCACAGCGATAATTGCGGTCACACGCTTATTATTTTGCCTGGATCACCCGCGCAATATCCGCAGAAGTCTGTAATGTCCGAATCTCCTGAAATAACCCCAGCGCTTCATCGTACTCTTTGCGTAAATAGCTGAGCCACTGTTTGATGCGCGCCACGTGATATAGCCCGGTGTCGCCCTGCTTTTCCAGACGGCTATATTTTTGCAGCAGCGTCACAACATCAGCCCACGGCATACGCGGCTCGTTATATTTAATCACCCGGCTGAGGTTAGGCACATTCAATGCCCCGCGGCCGATCATCACCGCCTCGCAGCCGGTGGCCTTGAGACAGGCCTGCGCGCTCTGGTAATCCCAGATTTCACCGTTGGCGATCACCGGAATGCTGAGGCGTTTGCGGATCTCACCAATTGCCTGCCAGTTAATGCGCTCGGCTTTATAACCATCTTCTTTGGTGCGGCCATGCACCACCAGTTCAGTAGCCCCGGCCTGCTGCACCGCATCGGCAATTTCAAACTGCCGCGCGTCGCTGTCCCAGCCCAGGCGCACTTTCACCGTCACCGGCAAATGGGCAGGCACGGCTTCACGCATCGCTTTCGCGCCACGGTAAATCAGCTCAGGATCTTTCAGCAGCGTCGCCCCGCCGCCGCTGCCGTTCACCAGCTTCGACGGGCAGCCACAGTTGAGATCGACCCCGTAAGAGCCGAGCTCGACGGCACGGGCGGCGTTCTCGGCCAGCCATTCAGGATACTGGCCCAGCAGTTGAATACGCACCAGCGTGCCGGAGGTGGTCCGGCTCTGGCGGTGCAGCTCCGGACAGAGTCTGTAGAACGATTTTACCGGCAACAACATATCGACCACGCGCAAAAACTCCGTCACGCAGAGATCGTAATCGTTCACCTCGGTCAGAAGTTCGCGCACGAGGGAATCGAGCACGCCTTCCATTGGGGCCAGTAAAACACGCATAGCAGTACCTGTGAAAAAAGACGCGCTATAGTAATCGCTCTGTATGTATGTTGAAAGCACGACGTTCTATTCTGGAATGACGGGTATGCTTAAAATTCATGATGTGATCCATGGCACACTTTCTGGTTTAATTGTATGATGAATGCGTTTCAGCAAGGATTTTAACCATGAGAAAATCATTGAACATTATCTGGCAATATCTGCGCGCATTCGTCCTGATTTACGCCTGCCTGTACGCCGGGATTTTCATCGCTTCCCTGCTTCCTATCACCATTCCCGGCAGCATTATCGGCATGCTGATCCTCTTTGTTCTGCTGGCGTTGCAAATTCTGCCCGCTAAGTGGGTCAACCCCGGCTGCTTCGTTCTTATTCGCTATATGGCGCTGCTGTTCGTGCCGATTGGCGTCGGGGTCATGCAGTACTTCGATCTGCTTAAAGCCCAGTTCGGCCCGATTGTCGTCTCCTGCGCGGTCAGTACGCTGGTGGTTTTCCTTGTGGTGAGTTGGAGTTCGCATCTGGTACATGGCGAACGTAAAGTGGTTGGACAGAAAGGAACAAAACAATGATGGCCAATATCTGGTGGTCGCTGCCATTAACCCTGGCGGTGTTCTTCGCGGCGCGCAAACTTGCCGCCCGGTTCAAGATGCCGCTGCTTAACCCGTTGCTGGTGGCGATGGTGGTGATTATCCCGTTCCTGCTGCTTACCGGTATTCCTTACGAACGCTACTTTGCCGGCAGCAAAATTTTAAACGACCTGCTACAACCCGCCGTGGTCGCGCTCGCATTTCCTTTATATGAACAGCTGCACCAGATCCGCGCCCGCTGGAAATCCATTATTACCATCTGTTTTGTGGGGAGCCTGGTGGCGATGATCACCGGTACTTCAGTCGCACTGCTGATGGGGGCCTCTGCGCAAATTGCCGCCTCTATTCTGCCGAAATCGGTGACCACGCCTATCGCCATGGCCGTGGGCGGCAGCCTCGGCGGCATTCCTGCCATCAGCGCCATGTGCGTGATCTTTGTTGGCATACTGGGCGCCGTGTTTGGCCATACCCTGCTCAATGTCATGCGCATTCATACCAAAGCCGCACGCGGTCTGGCGATGGGCACCGCGTCGCACGCGCTGGGCACCGCCCGCTGTGCGGAGCTGGATTATCAGGAGGGGGCGTTCAGCTCGCTGGCACTGGTGATCTGCGGAATCATGACCTCGCTGATGGCGCCGTTCATTTTCCCCGTGATTCTGGCGGTGATGGGCTAAAATTTGCGATGCGTCGCGCAAATTTCATTTTGTTTTCATAAGTTGCATACATAATGAGATATGGATCACATATAAAGCCCCAGCGGCTCCGTACACTACCGATCCATTAACCTTTATGAGGCAAACGCCATGCATCCACGTTTTCAAGCGGCTTTCGCCCGGCTTGCAGAGAATTTGCAATCAGCTCTGGCCCCGATTCTGGCGGATGAGCATTTCCCCGCCCTGCTCACCGCTGAGCAGATCACCACGCTGAAACAGGCCACGGATCTTGACGAAGACGCGCTGGCTTTCGCATTGCTGCCGCTGGCTGCCGCCTGTGCACGTGCCGATCTTTCCCACTTTAACGTTGGCGCCATTGCGCGCGGCGTCAGCGGAACCTGGTACTTCGGCGGAAACATGGAGTTCCTGGGCGCAACCATGCAGCAGACTGTTCATGCGGAACAGAGCGCCATCAGTCACGCCTGGCTGCGCGGCGAAAAGGCCCTGAGCGCCATTACCGTGAACTACACCCCGTGCGGGCACTGCCGTCAGTTTATGAATGAACTGAACAGCGGGCTGCAGCTGCGCATCAATCTGCCGGGTCGCGCGCCGCATACGCTGGGCGACTACCTGCCTGACGCCTTTGGTCCGAAAGATCTTGAAATCAAAACCCTGCTGATGGACGAGCAGGATCACGGTTACACGCTGACCGGTGATGACCTGACCCAGGCGGCCATTCGCGCTGCCAACAAGAGCCATACGCCGTACAGCAAATCCCCGAGCGGCGTGGCACTGCAATGCCGCGATGGGCGTATTTTTAGCGGCAGCTATGCCGAAAACGCCGCGTTTAACCCAACGCTGCCACCGCTGCAGGGCGCACTGAACCTGCTGAGTCTGAACGGCTATGACTACCCGGATATTCAGCGCGCCATTCTGGCAGAAATTGCCGATGCACCGCTGATTCAATGGGATGCCACCGCCGCCACCCTGAAAGCGCTGGGCTGCACGTCAATCGAGCGTGTATTGCTGGCGTGATCCTTCTGGCGGGCAGACATGCCCGCCCGTTTTGCTGAAAAAGCCTTCAGTTGATGCGCTGTTTCTTGCGCTAACCAGGCGGGTACAGTAGCCTGAGTTAAATTCACCTTCGGTACGAGCCATCTGCATGTTAAAGCGCGTTTTTTACAGCCTGTCTGTCCTGGTCGGCATACTGCTGTTGATCGTGCTGGGTCTCGACCGCTGGATGAGCTGGAAAACGGCCCCCTACATTTTTGATGACCTGCAGGACCTGCCCTATCGCCAGGTGGGTGTGGTGCTCGGCACCGCGAAGTATTACCGCACCGGCGTCATCAATCAGTATTACCGCTACCGTATTCAGGGCGCGCTCAACGCCTACAACAGCGGCAAGGTCAATTACCTGCTGTTAAGCGGCGATAACGCACTGCAAAGCTACAACGAACCGGTCACCATGCGCAAAGACCTGATTGCCGCAGGCGTTGATCCGGCAGATATCGTGCTCGACTACGCCGGGTTCCGCACGCTCGACTCCATCGTGCGCACGCGCAAAGTGTTCGACACCAACGACTTCATCATCATCACCCAGCGCTTCCACTGCGAACGTGCGCTGTTTATCGCGCTGCACATGGGCATTCAGGCGCAGTGTTATGCGGTGCCCTCGCCAAAAGATATGCTGAGCGTGCGCGTGCGTGAGTTTGGCGCTCGCTTTGGCGCGCTGGCCGATCTCTATATCTTCAAACGTGAACCGCGCTTTTTAGGCCCGCTGGTGCCAATTCCGGCCATGCATGAAGTGCCGGAAGATGCGCAGGGTTATCCGGCGGTGACGCCGGAGCAGTTGCTGGACATGCAGAAGAAAAAGTAATCAAATTCTATAATGCGTGATATAACACGCACTACTCTGTCATCAGCTATCTAATGAGTGATATAAGTGGCGCTATTTGCCATTTTCATTAACAATGAGTAATATTTTACTCATTGTCGTTTTATGGAGGTGAGATGGAGACGTTAACCGTACAAGCATATCTGAATGAAACATGGACGGATATCGCCCTCATCAAATATCCGGGAAGCGAAAACAATGACTGGAACACCACACAGTTAGACTATCTTACTGAGTATGCGATTAATTTTCTTGACTATGATGATTTTCACGCGGTCTCAGTCAACCACCCTGTATCACTCTTTTTTGATGACCAGGGTCAACCGGGCTGGCTGCGATTTATCGACGATATCATTCCTGCCGGAGCCAGTCGCCGTTATTGGATAAATGCACTCGATATCAGTGAGTTGCCTGTTGATCAGCAGAATTTTTTATTGTTGAAATTTGGCACAATGTCCCCTGTCGGGAATTTGCGTATAAAAGAATCCGTTCCTGAATGGAATGAATTCGCACGCACTAAAACGTTTACGGTTGCGGACGTCATCGATCGTGCGGCAGATTTTCTGGATTATGCCCAGGAAAGAGGCGCGGCGGCGGGTGGTGCAACCGGCGCTGGGGGTGAAGCGCCGAAACTGTTGCTGCGCTGTAGTGAAACGGATGCCATATGGATCGATACCTGGCAAAACGAACCGGATAACCGGGACCGCTATTATTTGGTTAAATATCCACGCGGAAACAGAACAGAAGTTGATTGTAATATTCTCCGGGCTGAATTTCATTATTACCATGAGCTTAACGCGATGGGCTTTTCCACGATCCCAGTGGACACAATGCGCCTTGAAGAAGGTAGCCACTATCCTTCGCTGTGGTTGCCACGTTTCGACATAGTGAGAAATGAGCAGGATCAACTGATCAGGCTGGGTATGGAATCGGTGTATTCACTATTACAAAAAGCACCCGGTACTCTCCTGGATCATGAGGCAACGCTGCGCGCGTTAATTAATAAAATTACCTCCAGCCATATGGTTCAGCAGCAGGGCTATCAATTTGATATCCCTGGTTTTGTAACAGAATGGGTACGTCGCGATCTGTTAAATATTATTTTTGGGAATAGTGACAACCATGGGCGAAATACCGCCTTTGTGAAAGCTGAAAATCACATTATGCTCTCCCCTGTTTATGACTTTGCTCCAATGAAAGCCGATCCAGAGGGGATACCGCGAACCCTAAAGTGGTCATTATCTTGTGAATCTGGGGGGGATTATAATTTCAACGCTATCGCGCAAGCGCTGGCGGAGTGGATCCCTCCCACAACTTTACTTGACGCTCTGCATGATACAGCCGTCCAGCTCATCGATCTCCCGGAAAGGCTGGAGGCGCGAGGCGTTCCCGACCAGATAATGGAAATGCCCGCGATTGGTTTTCGCTATATTCCGAATAAACTTTCTCGTTGGGGTTTATTATGAAAATATCTAATAAATCTGAATCAGAGCTTCTACAAACATTAGCCCGGGTACGCAGCGTAAATGAAAAGCGACGTCATGATGAGGATGAAGATCCGGACAAGTCATCGGTAGTAAAGAGGCAACGCGTTTCATCAGGCTTAACACGGATTAGTACTCTTGATCGCCAGGCTGTATTGCATGCAGCCATACGGGACATTTTACTGGGTAAAATCACACAGGGTGAGGCGCTGAAAAGACTCAGGGTCGAAGTGTTGGGGATGAAGCAGGATGAATATGCAAAGCTGGTCAGCGTATCCCGGAAAACATTGTCGGATGTAGAAAATGGCAGAGGCAATTATTCCGCTGACATTATAAATAAAATCTTTAAACCCTTTGGGCTTCAAACCGGACTGGTGCCCATTTCCAAATCGCTTATAGCTTCACTTTTCACGTAAAAAACCCGCATGCCGTTCACGGGCAGCGGGTTTTATTTATTCGCCTGATAATTATTTCTTACGCGCGTATTTCAGTGAATCCAGCGCAACCGCGAAGATGATAATGGCACCCTTGATGATGTACTGCCAGTACGGGTTCACGCCGATGTAGGTCAGACCATAGTTGATGACCGTAAAGATGATCACACCGGTGACCACGCCAAGCACGGTACCCACACCGCCGCTGAAGGAGACCCCACCCACCACGCAGGCGGCAATCGCATCCAGTTCGTACATAAAGCCGAGGTTGTTGGTGGCAGAGCCGATACGGCCCGCTTCCAGCATCCCGCCGAAGGCATAGAACACACCGGACAGGGCATAAATCATCAGCAGGTTCAGGGCCACGTTAACGCCGGACACTTTCGCTGCTTCCGGGTTGCCCCCGATGGCGAAGATGTTCTTACCAAAGCGGGTTTTGTTCCACAGGATCCAGACGAACGCCACCGCAATCAACGCGTAGAAAGTGATGTACGACAGGCGGAAGCTGCCCAGCGCAATAAATCCTTGCGTGAAGGTCGAGAAGCCGCTGTCGAAGCCCGAGATGGGGGACGCACCGACGAAGTCGTAGTACAGGGAGTTGATACCGTAAACGATGATCATCGTACCCAGGGTGGTGATAAATGGCGTCACGTTCAGGTAAGCGATGATGATACCGTTGATCAGACCAATCACTGCACCGATGGCGCAGACAATCAAGATCACCACGAAAATGGGCATGGTCGCCATTTCCGGGAACACCTTGTTGGCGTTTTCCATCGACTGCAACAGGGTTGCCGCGATCACCGCCGCGAGGCCAACCTGGCGCCCTGCGGAAAGGTCAGTCCCCTGGGTGACGATGAGCCCCGCCACGCCCAGCGCGATGATAATACGCACGGAAGACTGAGTCAGAATGTTACTCAGGTTCAGCAGACTTAAGAACGTAGGGTCCTGGAAAATGATAATGGCCAGCAATACTAAAAGAACAACGTAAATACCGCCTTCTTTCAGATAAGTGAGAAAACTTTTTTTATTTAACGCACTCATGAGGAGCCCCTGATCTTAAAGGTGCAAAGACGCTAAACGCAAGATTTCGTTTTGCGTTGTCGTTTTCGTGTCAACAATACCGGCAACGAGACCATTGCTCATAACCAGAATACGGTCTGTGATCCCTAACAATTCCGGCATTTCGGAAGAGATAATAATGATCCCTTTATCCTTTTTCGCCAGTTCAGCGATCAGCTGATAAATTTCAAACTTCGCGCCGACGTCAATACCGCGGGTTGGTTCATCCAGCATCAGAATTTCTGGCTGCGTTAATAACCAACGACCGATAATGACTTTTTGCTGGTTGCCGCCCGACAGCGAACCAATTTGCGTACGATGCCCCGGCGTTTTTACGCGCATAGAGTCAATGACCCACTGGGTATCGCTCTTCATGCGGGAGTTATCCAGCAGACCCACTTTGTTTTTATAGTTGCGGATATTAGAAATTAACGAGTTAAAGTTAATATCCAGATAGGCATAAATACCGGTCGAACGCCGCTCTTCCGTCACCAGTGCAAAACCATTATTAATGGCTTCGTTGGCGTTGTGGTTGTTAATTTTCTTACCGTGCAGCGTGATGGTGCCTTCGGCTTTCTCGCGAATACCAAACAGGGTTTCGACGATATCGGTACGTTTTGCCCCGACCAGGCCTGCAATGCCCAGAATTTCGCCCTTGTGCAGGTCGAAGGAGACGTCGCGAATAGAGGGCTGACGCAGCGAGGTCAGATTACGCACCTCAAGGATCACCTCACCCGGCTTGTTCTCTTTGTCCGGGAAACGCTGGTTCAGGGAACGGCCCACCATCATGGCGATGATCTTGTCCATGTCCAGCCCTTCGAGAGGCTGAGTGGCAATCCACTGACCGTCGCGCAGGATGGTTATCTCATCACACAGCTGGAAGATCTCTTCCATTTTATGGGAGATATAAACAATGCCGCAGCCGCGATCTTTTAGCTTACGAATAATGGTAAAAAGGTGGTTAACCTCTTTTTCCGTTAATGACGATGTCGGTTCATCCATGATGACAATTTTGGCATCATAGGAGAACGCTTTAGCAATTTCGATCATCTGCATTTGCGAGACGGATAATGTTCCCACGCGGGCGCGCGGATCGATATCAATATCCAGCTCATCGAAAATGGCTTTGGTGTCACGGTACATTTTGTCCTGATCGACAAAAACACCTTTGGTTGGATAACGTCCCAACCACATATTATCCATTACCGAGCGTTGCAGTACCAGGTTCAATTCCTGGTGAACCATAGAGATACCGTTTTCCAGTGCTTCTTTCGCTGAATGGAAATCGATCTCTTTCCCCTGAAAAAGAATGCTGCCAGAATCTTTTTGATAGATCCCAAAAAGACATTTTAATAATGTTGATTTACCGGCACCGTTTTCACCCATTAAGGCATGAATTGAATGAGGCCGAACTTTTAAATTAACATTATCGAGTGCCTTAACACCGGGAAACGACTTGTTGATGCCGTTCATTTCCAACAAGAATTCACCGGACGACGGAGTAGTTGTGCTGACCATAATTATACCTTGTTGGCCTCGCATATCGCGTTATAAAAGGGCGCAACATGTTGCGCCCTGTGGAGACATAACTAACTATCTTATTTACCGATAAACTCAGCCAGGTTGGACTGGTCTACGCCCACGTAAGGTACGCGAACGATTTTATTGTCGATTTTCCAGTTGGTGCCATCAGCCGCACCTTTACCGTCGGCCAGGTTTTTCGCCAGATCGAAGGTGGCTTTCGCCTGGTTGTTGGCATCGTTCAGCACGGTACCGGCCATCGCACCTGATTTCACCAGTGCCAGCGCTTCTGGCAGCGCATCCACGCCGAATACAGGGATAGAGGATTTGTTGTGTGCTTTCAGGGCTTCTACCGCACCCATTGCCATCGCGTCGTTGTTAGCGATGACCACTTCAATTTTGTTCGCGTTAGGACCAGACAGCCACGCGTCCATTTTATCTTTCGCCTGAGCGGTATCCCACATCGCGGTATCTAAAGCCAGCTGCTGGGTTTTCAGACCTTTGTCGTTCAACTCTTTGACAACGTAAGTGGTACGCGCTTCAGCATCCGGGTGGCCTGGCTCGCCTTTCAGCAGCACAAACTGGATCTGGCCGTCTTTGTTCAGATCCCAGTTCGGGTTGGCCGCCCAGTGTTTCGCGATCAGATCGCCCTGAATAATACCGGACTCTTTGGAGTCAGTACCGACGTAATACGCTTTGTCATAGCTGTCCAGCGCTTTACGGGAAGGTTCTTTGTTGAAGAAGACGATTGGCACGTTCTGGCCGCGCGCTTTCTCGATAACTGTGCCTGCAGCAGCCGGGTCAACCAGGTTGATTGCCAGTGCCTTCACGCCTTTTGCCAGCAGGACGTCAATCTGATCGTTCTGTTTGGACTGGTCGTTCTGGGAGTCATTCATCAGCAGCTGAACATCTGGCGCTGCTTTAGCATCTTTCTCGATCGCTTTACGCACAACAGACATGAAGTTGTCGTCGTATTTATAGATAGTCACACCAATACGGGTATCCGCAGCGTGCGCTGCTGCACCAAAAAGCATGCTTGCCATTACAGCAGACAGAGTCAACACCTTCTTATTCATGGTATCTCCGGTTTTTTTTATGCAGGATAGTTCTTGTGAATAACGATCGGCGGGCAGGTGTTAATAAAACGTTACTGACAGCCGAAGTTCACTTATAAAATTTCTATCTTCCGTGTTCGGTAACGCTCCAGAAATGCGTTTTATTCGTTGTTTGCGGCACGTTGGCTATAGTGAAAGTGAATAATCACTGTTACATAGCGTTTCAGCCCCTAAAACGCTGACATCATAGTCAGCGCCTTGTTAAGATACTGTGAATTTACTCACAGATTGAAAACGGTTACATCAGCTGGCTTTATCAGTTAGTGATCGGAACCACAATTTGCCGGGCAGAGACCGAATGGCGGCGCACTAATGTCGGCATGAAACAGTGTGTTGCTCCCGTATCAAGCAGCCCTGCCGCGCCCTGTAACGCCAGCTCAGTCGCCAGTTTGGCCATCGAGACAATGGGATAGCGTACCGTTGTCAGCTGCGGGTCGGTGTAACGGGCAATGGGAATATCGTCAAAACCGATCAACGACAAATGCTGTGGCACCGCAATGCCGTTATCTTTTAACGCCGTCAGTGCTCCGGCAGCCATGCTGTCGTTGTAGGCAAACACCGCGGAGAGCTGTAGGTTACGGCCCAGCAGCTCGACCATCGCCGCCTCCCCTCCCTGCATGTCCGGGGTACCGGTGCCTACCCAGCTTTCAGCAGGCGCAATGCCATGCTCTTTCAGGGCGTTTTGCCAGCCTTCGCGACGCAGTTCGTCGTCCTCAATCGCGTGGCTGGAGGCCAGATAACCGATTCGCTGGTGCCCGTTATTAATCAGCATGCGCGTGGCCATCATGGCGCCACTCACGTTATCCAGCCCCACGCAACGCTGGGCATAGCCGGGCACAATCCGGTTGATGAGCACCATGCCGGGGATTTGCTCCATAAATCCGGCAAGTTCCTCATCACTCAGGGCTTTTGAATGCACAATCAGCGCGTTACAACGCTGGCGGATCAGCACTTCGATGGCATAGCGCTCTTTTTCTGCTTCATGATAGCTGTTGCCGATCAGCACATACTTTTGGTGCTGCTGGGCGACAACATCCACCGCTTTCACCAGCGCGCCAAAAAACGCATCCGACACGTCCATCACCACCACGCCAATGGTGTCACTGACCTGCGTAGCCAGCGCCTGCGCGTTAGCATTGGGGCGGTAACCCAGTTGGGTCACGGCTTTCATTACGGTTTCACGGGTTTCAGGGCTGACCAGCGCGCTGTTGTTCAGCACGCGAGAGACGGTGGCCACAGAAACGCCCGCCTGACGGGCGACGTCACGAATGGTGATCATATTCACCATCCTTAAAAGGATTGCAGCAACTCACAGACACCCCCTGTGTTTAGCAAGGTGGCTATTTTGGCAGCGAGAGAAAGGGGACTACGTGAAGAAGCTCACACAGATGAAAACGGTTACATCCATTTTGTTAATGATTGTGATCCAGATCGTTATCTGGATGTATTATTCAATGAAACACCTGACGCTTTTGCGGTTAACTGACGCCATCCCCACTCCAGGGGCCCCTGGCGGAAATACCGCAGCCAGATAACCGAAAACGCCAGATTTATCGTCCAGACCGGAAGAACAAACGCCACCAGCGTAAGGCGGTCGAATTTCATAAACAGGCCAAATCGATAGAACAGCGTGGTGCAGATGAGGGTCTGCAGAATGTAATTGCTTAACGCCATGCGGCCAACGCAGGCCACGGCACTGACAATCCAGAGGCGGGAGAGCTGCGGCCAGTAGCCATAGATGAGCGCGGCGTAGCCGATGGTCTGGAACGGGGCACCGAGCTCGCGCGGAACCTGCAGCAGGAAAGCGCACCAGCGGTAATCCCAGTGAAGATGCCACTGCGCAATCACCGCCGGAAGATTGATCGCTACGCCCAGCAGCACCAGCAAGACGCCTGTGCGACGATAGTGGCGCAGGCTAAATTCCCCTTTCAGCCAGCCGGTGCGCATCAGGGATGCGCCCATCAGCATCATTCCCGCCAGCTGCCAGCCGTATTGCGCCCCCAGCGCCAGCAGGTTATCGCCCAGCATATCCGCGCGATTGCTTATCGCTTCCGCGCCGCCTTTTAGCTTCCAGAACTGCTCATACTGCAGGTTGGCGGCGTCCGGTATCCACGAGCGGCTTGTTGCGTCGCCGGCAATCATGCCCAGCAACAGCAGCACCCCAAGCCCCATGACATAGAGCATCACGCCGGTGTTAAACAGGCTTTTGACGCTATGCGCATCACGGATGAGTCGCCAGCAAATCAGCCCGACTAATCCATAGGCGAGAAGAATATCACCGTCCCAGAAGAACAGGCCGTGAATAAAGCCAAGGAGCACCAGCAGGGTCAGACGTGACTGGATCCACCGGGTGCCGCGTTTGAGCAGCAGTTGCAGACCGGCGCCAAACAGCAGCGCAAAGAGGGTGAGGAATTTCACCTGAGCAAAGAGATCGAGGATTGCCCACGTCCAGGCATCGCGACGGGTGATCTCGCCATACCAGGCGGGGTTAAGATAAGCGGCCTTCGGCAGACCGAAGGCGCTGATATTAAGCAGCAGGATACCGAGAATGGCGACGCCGCGAACAAAATCGAGCGTGACGTTTCGCTCCATGGTCCCTGCCCTGTCTGATTAGTTGTGGTGACGCACGGCGCGCAGGAACTCCTGGCGGGTGTTCTGGCTGGATTTAAACAGACCGCCCAGCGACGTGGTGGTGGTTGCACTGGTGGCATCACGCACACCGCGCGCCTTCACGCAGTAGTGAACCGCGTCAATAGAGACCGCGACGTTATTGGTGCCCAGCAGCGTTTGCAGCGCGGTCAGGATCTGCTGCGTCAGACGCTCCTGCACCTGTGGGCGTTGGGCAAAGAACTGCACGATACGGTTGATTTTGGACAGACCAATCACCGTATCTTTTGGAATGTAAGCCACGGTCGCTTTACCGTCGATGGTAACGAAGTGGTGCTCGCAGGTGCTGGTCAGCGTGATATCGCGCACCGTCACCATCTCATCCACCTTCATTTTGTTTTCAATGACGGTGATTTTCGGAAAGTTGGCGTAGTCCAGGCCGGAGAAAATTTCGTCGACATACATTTTTGCGATGCGATGCGGCGTTTCCATCAGACTGTCGTCGCTCAGATCGAGATTCAGCAGTTGCATGATCTCGGTCATGTGCCCGGCAATCAGACGTTTACGGGTTTCATTATCCACTTCCTGAACGGGTGGACGCAGTGGCGTTTCAAGACCGCGCGCAACCAGGGCTTCGTGGACAAGGGCCGCTTCTTTACTGAGTGATGACATTCTTTTCTCCTGCAGGTGTGGCGTCTTTTGCCCTCGTTGTGGCAAAAGTGTGCGCTCATTGTGCGTGAGGCCGCGCACATAATCCAGTATTCACGACGATAATTATTGCAATTGCTGCTGCCTTTCGGCCTGACGGTTCCACACCAGCGCGCCCGCAATGAACAGCGCAATGCCTGCCAGCCCCAGCGCAGGCTCAAGCTTGTGGGTAAGCCAGGTGGATAACGCCGAGGTCATCGGCCCCACCAGCTGTCCAATGGCATAACCGGTAGTCAGCAGCCCCGCCATATAGCGGGTATGTTCGGGTGCAAGCTCGCGCCCGTAGAGTAAAGAGAGCTGAACAGCACACAGGAATCCGCCGCCGACCAGCAGGCCGCCCGTCAGCAAGCCGCCAATTCCCGGCAGTAGCCATGCCGCCAGCACACCCGCCCCCTGTAACCACAGCACGATAGCCAGCCTGCGGTTCGAGGTAGAGGTGTGGCGCAAAACGATGCTGAGCACGATGCCCACAACAGCGGCAGCGCCAAATATCGGCCAGACAAACTGTGCAAACAGGCTGCCGGGAAAACGCACGGCCGCCATTTGCGATAAAAATGTTGCAGGCAGGATGTAGCCAAATCCGGCCAGGCTGTAGCTCCAGACCAGGCACTTCAGATCTTTCGTCAGAATAAGGGGTTCAGGCGCGCTGCCCGGCCGATGCAGTTGCCCGGCACGCGGTAAATAGCGGGCAACCAGTGCGATAAGCACCAGCGCCAGCACGCCGTAAATCTGCCATGCGGCCCCGGCCGACAACGCTTTTGCGTGAATATAGACCGCAAGCAGTCCGCTCAGGGCGATACCTGCGCCCGGCCCGGCAAACACGGCCGCGCTCAAACCCGGTTTACCCAGTTGCCCCAGCCGCTCGTTGGTCCAGGCGGCAATCAGCACCATCGACCAGCCGCTCATGCATCCAATCACAAAGCGCAGCAGACCATGTACCAGCGCGTTATCCGCGGCGGCGGAAAGCAGCGTCAACGCCACAGCGCCAGTAATACCCAGCCAGAGGCGGGTTTCAACGAAGCGATGGGCGCGCATCGCATCCCATGCGCCCACCAGATAGCCCAGATAGTTCATCGCCGCCACCAGACCTGCGCTGGTGAGCGTGAGTTGCCCGGCGGCAATCATCAGCGGCACCTGAGGGGTAAACGCGAAGCGCCCAATTCCCATCGCTACCACCAGAACCACAAATCCACTGAGCGCAATTCGCAGCGCCATGACCGCTCCAGTTGTTAATAAAAAGTAAATTTATGATGCAGGATCTCGCTGTCTTGCGAAAGTGAAAGTTGCTCACAGGTAAATGAAAACTCTGTATTATGGGTTGAATGAATAGCAATTCGTATTAAGGAGCCCTGCATGGAACTGCTCGAAGAGCATCGTTGTTTTGAAGGTCGACAGCAGCGCTGGCGCCACGACTCCACTGTCCTGAACTGTGCCATGACGTTCAGCATTTTCCTGCCGCCCACTGAAGAGGGTGTTAAGCCCCCGGTTCTGTTCTGGCTCTCGGGATTAACCTGTAACGATGAGAATTTCACCACCAAAGCGGGTGCGCAGCGTGTGGCGGCCGAGCTGGGTATCGCCCTGGTGATGCCAGACACCAGCCCGCGTGGCGATGAGGTGGCGGACGATGCCGGATATGATCTGGGCAAAGGGGCCGGGTTCTATCTGAACGCCACAGAGCAGCCGTGGGCGAGCCATTACCGCATGTACGACTACATTGCCGACGAGCTGCCAGCCCTGATCCAGCGTGAGTTTGCAGTAAGCAACCGGTGTGCCATCAGCGGGCATTCCATGGGTGGGCACGGCGCGTTGATCATGGCGCTAAAAAATCCTGGCAGATACACCAGCGTTTCCGCGTTTGCGCCAATAGTGAACCCCACCCAGGTACCGTGGGGGCAGAAAGCCTTTACGAACTATCTGGGCGATGACGCACAACGCTGGCAGGAGTGGGACAGCTGTGCCCTGATGCTGGCGAGCCAGCCTGGAAATGCGATCCCGACGCTTGTCGATCAAGGTGATGCGGATCAGTTCCTGGCCGGACAGCTACAGCCCGCCGTGCTGGCTGAAGCCGCACGTCAGAAAGACTGGCCGCTGACGCTGCGTATTCAGCCCGGATATGACCACAGCTACTATTTCATTGCATCCTTTATTGAGGATCACCTCCGCTTCCATGCGGAGCATTTGTTCGGGTAAGTGCGGTCTTTTTTGCCCGGTAAGCGAAGCGCCACCGGGCATGAAAACCACATCAGAACTTATAATCCACACCCACAAAGTAGCGGCGGCCATCTTCCGTGTAGCTGTAATCGTCGCGGCTCAGATCTTTATCCAGCAGGTTCTGCACGCCCGCGCGCAGCTTCACGCTTTTCGTTGCCTGCCATGCCGCGCCGGTATTCCAGATGACATAGCCGCCCGGCGTTGCGTCTGCGCTGGTTAACGCACGTTTCTCGCCGGTGTAGTGGCCCTGGACGTAGAACGACCAGTCCTGCGTCGCCTTCCAGTCCACGGTACCGTTGGCGGTATGGAACGGCAGTTCGGACAGCGGTTTGTTGCCGCCGTTGCTGATATCACGCCCGTCGTTGTAGGTATAGTTCAGCGTCAACTTCCAGTCCTCAGCCACCGGGATCTTCAGCTCGGTTTCCACGCCACGAATACGCGCCTTGTTGACGTTGTAATAGCGGAAGATCGGTTCACCGTCAGCATTCAGCCCCACGTAGTTCGGGTAGCTCTTAGCCTGGTCAACGTTCGCCGTACGGCTGATGCTGATACGGTCATCAACATTGTTCTGGAAGGTGGTAATGCTGGCCTGCACGCCCTCTAACCATCCCTCTTCCCCGCTGTAGTACAGCCCGAGTTCAAAGCTTTCGCTGGTTTCCGGTTTCAGGTTCGGGTTACCGACAATCTCGCAGGCACCGCGACACGATCCGGTGATCCAGTCCGGACTCAGTTGCAGCAGGGATGGCGCTTTAAACGCGGTTGCCCAGCCCCCTTTCACCGTGACGGTATCGGTCGCGTTATAGACCAGATACGCTCGCGGACTCCAGTGATCGCCGTAGGTGTCGTGGTCGTCCATACGGATGCCGGTAGTCAGCGCCAGCGGTTCAAATATCCGCCATTCATCTTCAAGGAAGAGAGCATACTGGCTGGTAGAGGTCGCGCTGCCGGAGCCGCCGGTCAGGTTTACCGGATCTTTCAGCTTGTCGTGACGCCATTCGCCGCCGAAGGTCAGCAGCTGATTGATTTCACCCAGCGGCAGCACGTATTTACCATCAACGGCGTTGCTCTCGGAAGTGATGGTATGGCTGTTACCCGGGTTTTTGTTGTCCACCTTCTCGCCGTAAACTTTCAGTTCGCTGTTGCCTGTCCCCCATCGGCCGTTGTGGCTCAGGGAGTAGTTCTGGCGCTCAAGGCGATTTTTATCGAGGGAATCGGAATCACGATCCTGGCGGTCGAAACCATAGCCTGCGGTAAAGTCATGATTTTCCGTCGGCGTCCAGGCGAATTCCACGTTGGCATCGCGGCTGGTGAAGCCCTCAATGCGCGGCGTTTCACCGCTCGTTGTGGTAGACGATTCTTGCTGCTTGTCTTTTTCACGCTTAGACACGCTGCCGTAGGCCTTCAGCCCCAGCACGCCGTCCACCAGCGGGCCGCTGGTGTAGAACTGGCCGTTGTTGGTGTCCCCGCGATCGCGGTGTTCCTGAATGGTGGAGTCGGCGCTCAGGGTGCCCGTCCACTTCTGACCGATTTTCTTGGTGATGATGTTCACCACGCCGCCCAGCGCATCTGAGCCGTAGAGCGAGGACATTGGCCCGCGCACCACTTCGATCCGCTCGATCGCATCGACCGGAACCCAGTTCAGATCGAAATCGTTATGGCGGAAGACGGCGTTGCGGGAGTTAACACGCTTACCGTCGATCAGGATCAGCGTATAGCTGCTGTCCAGACCGCGAATACTTACCCCTTTACGGTTGTCCCCTTCATTAGTGAGCTGCACGCCCGGTACGTCCTGCAACACATCTTTCAGGTTCTGAACGGGTTTACGCTGCAGGTCTTCCTGGGTGATGACGCTGATGCTCGCCGGTGCGTCCTTCAGGTTTTGCTCAGTCGCTGACGCCGTGACAACCAGTGTGTCGCTGGATTCCGCAGCGATGACAGGCAGTGCCAGGGACATTGCGGACGCACAAAGTCCTCCCCTGACGAAGGGATTCAACCTAAACATTCCATATCTCCATGAGGTAAATACAACTAAATCAAAAGATTATTGCCCACAATGCCTTTTGCTCCGCCCGCATCTCCGGCGGGTCGGTGGTCTGCTTATTTTGACGTAACGATAAAGCAAACGATTATTATTATCAATTAAATTGTTAAAAATTATATCCGTTCTGCATAATGTGGAGATAAAAAAGCCCGCTCAAATGAGCGGGCTAAAAGAGAGGAAGTGCGGTTTATTTGTTAAATCGTTCAGGGAATTCCATTTCACTGTAGCGAACGAAGTGCGTTCCTTTCATCAGCTTGTAACCAAACCAGATCACCAGGAACAGCGGAATACCAATGTAGGTGGCCGTTACGGCGCCCCAGTCAATGGTGTCCGCCAGGAACGCTTCATAGTTCTGGCCCAGGGTGATAATCAGACACAGAATAAAGGCGAAAATCGGTCCCAGCGGGAAGAACCCGGAACGGTACGGCAGGTTGTTCAGATCGTGTCCCTGCATCACATAGCCGCGACGGAAGCGGTAGTGGCTGATGGCAATCCCCAGCCAGGCAATAAAGCCCGTCATACCAGAGGTGTTGAGCAGCCACAGGTAGACCGTCTGGTTACCGAACATGGAGGTCAGGAAGCACAGACCAGCAATGACCGTTGTGGCATACAGCGCGTTACGCGGCACACCGCCACGAGACAGTTTTGCGAAAATACGCGGCGCTTTACCGTCACAGGCCAGGGTATAGAGCATACGGGTTGAGGCGTACATACCGGAGTTACCCGCAGACAGCACCGCTGTCAGGATAACGGCATTCATTACCGCCGCCGCAGAGAGCAGACCGGCATGCTGGAAGACCAGCGTGAACGGGCTGACGCTGATGTCTTTGACATCGTTGCGCAGCAGGCTTGGGTCAGTGTACGGGATAATCAGGCTGATAATCAGGATCGCGAACACATAGAACAGCAGAATACGCCAGAATACCTGACGCACCGCGCGCGGAATGTTCTTCTCCGGGTTTTCAGACTCACCGGCGGCAATACCAATCAGCTCGGTGCCCTGGAAGGAGAAGCCAACAATCATCGCCACGCCAATCATCGCCGAGAAACCACCGGCAAACGGCGCATCGCCAATCGTCCAGTTGCTCCACCCGGCCGGTTCCGCCCCTTTGAAAATACCAACGATCATCGCCACACCGACGACGATAAAGATGATGACGGTTGCCACTTTGATCAAAGAGAACCAGTATTCCGCTTCGCCAAAGCCGCGAACGGAGATGTAGTTCAGCAGGAAGATGACCGCGAGGAACAGCGCACTCCAGATCCAGCCTGGCGTGTCCGGGAACCACCAGGTCATAACCAGCTGTGCGGCGACAAGGTCAACGGCGATGGTGACCGCCCAGTTGTACCAGTAGTTCCAGCCCAGCGCGAAGCCAAAGCCTTCTTCAACGTATTTCTGACCGTAGGTCGAAAACGAACCGGATACCGGCATGTACGCGGCCAGTTCGCCCAGGCTGGTCATCAGGAAGTAGACCATCAGGCCAATCAGGATATAAGAGAAAAGCGCCCCACCCGGGCCAGCTGCCGAAATGGTTGCCCCGGAGGCAACGAAAAGACCTGTACCGATTGAGCCGCCGATGGCGATCATCGTCAGGTGACGCGCCTTGAGTTCGCGGCGTAGCGCGGGCGCTTCTGTGGTTTTAGTTTCTGAAACCATGTGAAAATGCTGTCCATCTAATAAATGAGGCGCGATTGTAGCAGACGATCCGCGTTCCTTCCGGCAGAAATACTGAGTTATAAGAGAGCTTCATGACTCGGCCAGGATTATAAGTAAAGCATAATTTTTCCCTCTCCCCATTGGGGTGAGGGGCACTTTTACATGGCGCAATAGCGCAGAAAACGCTGCAGCGAGCTGGAAAGGTGTTTCTGACGATGGTGAATACACCACAACGTGCGCACCAGTTTGGGCAGCGGAAGCGGAACTTCAACCAGCGTTCCGGCCTCAAGCTGTTCAATAATGACTCGTCGTGAAAGGCAGCTGATCCCAAGGCCATGTCGCACCGCATGCTTGATCGCCTCTGAGTTGCCCAGCTCCATCCCCAGCTGGAAATGCGGCAAATGGGAGAGCAGCAGATAATCAACAATTTCCCGCGTGCCGGAGCCCTGCTCGCGCAGGATCCACTGCGCCTGCGCCAGACGTTCCAGGGTTACTTCACCCTGCAATAACGACGAGGCGGGTGAGGCGAAGACCACCAGCTCATCTTCCAGCCAGGGTTCCGCAATGATATCGACGTTATGGCACGGCCCTTCGATAAGACCGATATCCACGCGAAAATCGATTACCGCGTTAATCACATCCTGACTGTTCCCCACGCTCATCTCCAGCGGCAAGGTCGGGAAATCCCGGCGATAGCGGGCAATCACTTCCGGCAAGATATAGTTCCCGATGGTGCTGCTGGCATACACGCGGATGGCACCGTTCTCTTCCCGGAAGAGTTGTTCAATTTCCGTTGCCTGTTCCAGCAGCGCCAGCGCGCGGGGATAAAGCAGGCGGCCATGTTCGTTAACCACCAGCCGCTTCCCTACCCTGTCGAAGAGCTGCACGCCCAACTGGCCCTCAAGATCGGTTAACGCGGCGCTGACCGCAGACTGAGAAAGCGAAAGCATCTGCGAGGCCTGTGTCGTCGACCCGCTTTTCAGCACTTCGGCAAAAACTTCCAGCTGACGCAAAGTAATGTGCATGGTTGCTTACCACTTATATAGATTGATTATAAGTATATAATCAATTTTATTTTTAAACCAGCGCGCCGTAACCTTTAGCCAGACAAAGGAGAAGGTTATGTCAGAAATCACCTTACAGCATCATCGTACATTGTGGCACTTCGTGCCGGGTCTTGCGCTCAGCGCGGTCGTCACCGGTGTGGCATTATGGGGCGGCAGCATTCCCGCCGTCGCCGGTGCCGGTTTTAGCGCCTTAACGCTGGCGATCCTGCTCGGCATGGTCGTGGGTAACACCGTTTACCCGCACATCTGGAAGTCCTGTGATGGCGGCGTTATTTTTGCCAAGCAGCATTTGCTGCGCCTCGGGATCATTCTTTACGGCTTTCGCCTCACCTTTTCACAGATTGCGGATGTCGGCATTAGCGGTATCGCCATTGACGTCCTGACCCTGACCAGCACCTTTTTACTGGCCTGCTTTATCGGGCAGAAAATCTTTGGCCTGGATAAACAGACCAGCTGGCTGATCGGTGCCGGCAGCAGTATTTGCGGTGCGGCGGCGGTACTGGCAACCGAACCTGTGGTCAAGGCGGAATCCAGCAAAGTTACGGTGGCGGTCGCGACCGTGGTGATCTTCGGTACGCTGGCTATTTTCCTCTACCCGGCCATGTATCCGCTGGTGGCCCACTGGTTTAGCCCGGAAACCTATGGCATCTACATTGGCTCAACCATGCATGAAGTGGCGCAGGTCGTGGCGGCGGGTCATGCCATTAACCCGGAAGCAGAAAACGCCGCGGTGATTGCTAAAATGCTGCGCGTCATGATGCTGGCACCCTTCCTGATTATCCTGGCCGCCCGCGTGAAACAGCTTGCGCCCGCGGGTGGTAATCAGAAGAGTAAAATCACCATACCGTGGTTTGCGATCCTGTTTATCATGGTGGCGATTTTCAACTCCTTCCACCTGCTGCCAAAAGCGGTGGTCGATATGCTGGTGACGCTGGATACCGTGCTGCTGGCGATGGCGATGGCGGCGCTGGGGGTGACCACGCACGTCAGCGCGCTGAAAAAAGCCGGTGCGAAACCGCTGCTGATGGCGCTGGTGCTCTTCATCTGGCTGATTGTGGGTGGCGGTGCGATTAACCTCGTGGTTCACAGCCTGATGGCATAAACCACTACATCCTTCCCCTGTTAACCCGTTATGATACGCATTTCGGGTTAACAGGAGTCCCTTTATGAAATACGTTGGAGCGCACGTCAGCGCTGCCGGTGGCCTTGCGAATGCCGCCATTCGCGCCGCCGAAATTGAGGCGACCGCTTTCGCCCTGTTCACCAAAAACCAGCGCCAGTGGCGCGCCGCGCCGCTTACCGCTGATGTCATAGATGATTTCAAAGCCGCCTGTGAGAAGTACCATTACGGGCCGGGTCAAATCCTTCCCCACGACAGCTATCTGATCAACCTCGGTCATCCGGTTCAGGAAGCGCTGGAGAAGTCCCGCGAAGCGTTTCTGGATGAAGTCCAGCGCTGCGAGCAGCTTGGGCTGACGCTGCTGAACTTCCATCCGGGTAGCCATCTGATGCAGATAGACGAAGAGGCCTGCCTGGCACGCATTGCGGAGTCCATTAACATCACGCTGGATAAAACCCAGGGGGTTACCGCGGTGATCGAGAATACCGCCGGTCAGGGCAGCAACCTCGGCTTTAAGTTCGAACATCTGGCCGCCATCATCGACGGCGTGGAAGATAAGTCCCGCGTGGGCGTATGTATCGATACCTGTCACGCGTTTGCAGCCGGTTACGACCTGCGCACAACCGAGGCCACGAAAAACACCTTCGATGAGTTCGAACGCGTGGTGGGCTTTAAGTATCTGCGCGGAATGCACTTAAACGATGCCAAAAGCGCCTTTGGCAGCCGCGTAGACCGTCACCACAGCCTGGGTGAAGGTAATATTGGCCATGATGCGTTCCGCTTTATCATGCAGGACGCCCGTTTCGATGGTATCCCCATGGTGCTGGAAACCATCAATCCGGATATCTGGGCGGAAGAGATCGCCTGGCTGAAGGCACAGCAGACTGCTGAACAGGCGGCATAAAAAAAGCCGGATCGCGTTAAGCGTCCGGCTTTTTTATAGGTCGGGTAAGGCGAAACCGCCACCCGACACCTCTTTTAGGCTGCTTTTGCCACCGCTTCCGCTTCAGGGCGTTTCAGCACCGCGTAAGAGAGCCCCGCCACCAGCGTACCGGCAACAATCGCCAGCAGGTAACCCAGTACCGGGGTGATAGCGCCTGGGATCAGCAGAACGAACAGACCACCGTGCGGTGCCATCAGCTTCGCGCCAATCGCCATTGAGATAGCCCCGGTCACCGCGCCGCCAACGATACAGCAAGGCAGAACACGCATTGGGTCACGGGCAGCGAACGGAATCGCCCCTTCGGTGATAAAGCACAGGCCCAGTACCAGCGCTGCTTTGCCGCCTTCCTGCTGCGCTTTGTCGAATTTACGACGCGCAATAATCGTTGCCAGGCCGAGCGCCAGCGGTGGCACCATACCGGCCGCCATAATGGCCGCCATTGGCGCGTAGGTCTGGGTACTCAGCAGGCCAACACCGAATGCATAGGCCGCTTTGTTTACCGGACCACCCATGTCGGTACACATCATGCCACCGAGGATAGCACCCAACAGCACCGCGTTTGCCGTGCCCATGGTTTGCAGCCAGTGGGTCAGACCCGCCAGGATACCCGCCACCGGCTTACCAATCAGGTAAATCATCGCCAGACCGACCACCAGGCTTGAAATCAGCGGAATGATCAGAATCGGTTTCAGGGCTTCCATACTTTGCGGCAGCTTCAGCTTCGAGCTGATAAGCTTCGCGACGTAACCCGCCAGGAAACCGGCAATGATACCGCCAATAAAGCCGGAACCGGTGCTCACGGCCAGCATACCGCCGATAAGACCCGGCGTCAGGCCCGGACGGTCAGCGATGGAGAAGGCGATAAAGCCTGCCAGCACCGGCACCATCAGCGCGAACGCGGAGCCGCCACCAATCTGCATTAACGCCGCAGCCAGCGTCCCTTCTTCTTTAAATGCGGTGATACCAAACGCGAATGACAGTGCGATACACAGACCGCCCGCCACCACCATCGGCAGCATATAAGACACACCGGTCAGCAGGTGACGATAGGCGCCCGCGGATTCTTTTTTCCCTTCGGTAGCCGGTTTAGCCGCACCGGTTGCCTGATAAGGCTGGGCTTCCACCAGCGCTTTATCAAACTCCTGCGCGGTCTTTTTCAGCGCCAGGCCGGTAGAGGTGCGGTACATCGGTTTACCTGCGAATTTCGCCAGATCCACTTCGATATCCGCCGCAACGATCACCAGATCGGCTTCCGCCACTTCTTCTGGGGTGATGGCATTGCCCGCACCCACCGAGCCACGGGTTTCAACTTTAACCCACCAGCCGCGTTTTTTCGCTTCAGTTTCAATCGCTTCAGCCGCCATAAAGGTATGCGCGACGCCCGTCGGACAAGCTGTCACCGCCACAATGCGTTTCGGGCCCGTGGCAGCAACCGGTGCTGCCGCAGCCGGTGCACTGTAGACAGACGCGTGGCCTTTCGCTTCGCTCAGGAACAGTTCCGGATGTGCCACCGCGCGATTAATATCGCCCAGCCACACTTTTTTGCCGTTCAGCGCGCTGTCAGCCGGGACCTTATCACCCAGCACAATCGCCAGTTCAGCGTCGCCCGGGTTATCGGTCATTTCCAGATGTGCTTTGTTCGCCGCCGCTCCCAGCAGGGTCTTCGCCATATAGGCGCGAGCCTGTCCGAGACCGGAGTCAATAATCAGCAGCGTTTTCATTATTCCTCTCCTGCTGTTAGTTAAAAGGTTTTAAGTCAACGCGCGCCATCATCGCGGCTAACTGGGTACGATCGGTAATGCCGACATTGCTCTGACTCACGGCCAGGGCTGCAACGGCGGTGGCAAGACGTAAAGTATGTTCACTGGATTCGCGCATCAGCAGGCCATAGATCAGACCGCCAACCATCGAATCCCCGGCGCCAACGGTGCTGACAACGTCAACCGACGGCGGTTTGGCGATCCATTCGCCAGACGCGTTAACCCACAACGCCCCTTCTGCACCAAGCGAAATCACCACGTGAGCGATACCCTGCTCGCGCAGCGCATGGGCAGCGTCAATCACATCTTTTAATTCTGGCAGCTTCCGGCCAGCCCAGATCTCCAGTTCACGGCGATTAGGCTTCACCAGCCACGGGGACGCTTTCAGGCCGGCGACCAGCGCATCACGGCTGCTGTCAAAGATGATGCACGGGCACTGGCTGCGCAGGCGCGTCATCCAGTCGGTGAAGGCTTCCGGGCTTACGCCAGATGGCAGACTGCCGCTGACGCACACCATGTCGAACTGGCCCAGCCAGGTCAGAGAATCATTAACAAAACGCTCCCAGTCAGACGGCGTCACTTCAAAGCCAGAGAAGTTCAGATCGGTCACTTCCCCGTCTTTCTCCGTCAGTTTGACGTTGATACGGGTACGGCCCTGAACAACCTGGAAACGGTTAGCAATGCCCAGCTCGCTGAACAGCTGCTGGAAACCATCCTGGTTATCTTTACCGAGGAATCCCCCCACGGTGACATCGATACCGAGATCCTTGAGCACTTTCGCGACGTTAATCCCTTTGCCCGCAGCATGCAGGCCAGTGGTACGCACGAGGTTTACTTCGCCGCGCTCAATCTCCGGGCAAAACCCCACCAGGTCATAAGCCGGGTTCAGCGTAATAGTCGCAACACGTCTGCTCATTATGCGCCCTCCCCCAGACCCGCCGCGATGGCATCGCCAATCGCTTTCAGCGCCTGTTCAGCATCCGCACCCTGCGCGGTGAAACGCAGACGGTGACCCTTCTTCACGCCCAGCGCGACAACTTTCATCAGACTACGACCATTGGCCGCTTTGCCCGTGCCATCCAGGTTAGCCACGGTGATCTCACTTTCAAATTGTTTAATGGTATTCACCAGCATGGTGCCCGGACGGGCATGCAGGCCGTGCTCGTTACGTACAACGAACTCTGCGCTCAGCACGTCATCCGTCAGCGCATCATCACTGGTCAGCAGAGCCAGCACGGTGGCGGCATCCGCGTTCAGCAGTTTTTCAGCTTTGTTGTTCAGCAGCAGATCGCCCAGACGCTTCAGCACGGCAACCGGCTGGTCATCGGTCATGGCGACGGTCACCAGCAGGGCAGCGCTTTCACCGTCTACGTCAAAGGCGTTTGCGGCACGGCTCACCGCGATAGCACTCCGCAGGTTGCCTTCAGCACTGTCGTTCAGCCAGATACCCTGGCCCAGATTGAGAGGCTTATCGTTAATGACGCGGGTAACAAAGGTAGCGTCTGCTGCCCCGGCTTCTTTCAGGCGTCCGGCATTCAGAGCCTGCAGCGTCACCAGATCGGTCGCGACAACGTCCAGCGTCAGCGTATCGTTATCCAGTTTCAGCGCTTCGCTCTGTTTTTCGCCCATCAGCAGAGCGCGCAGCTCTTCAGCGGTGGTGGCAGATTTCAACTGCTCGGCCACGGCGTCATCGCTCAGCACATGCGTCAGCTGACGCAGCAAACCTAAGTGCTCGTCGCTGCTGGCCGCGATACCGATGGCCACGTAAGCCACCTGCCCCTCGCCCCACACTACGCCCTGCGGGAACTGATAAACCTTAACGCCGGTTTTCAGCACCTGATCGCGGGTGTCAGTGGTGCCGTGCGGAATGGCGATGCCATTGCCGAGGAAGGTCGAGGTCTGCTGCTCACGCGCCAGCATGCCGTTGACGTAGCCTTCAGCCACATTGCCGGCCTGCACAAGGGCAGCGGCAACCTGATGAATGGCCTCTTCTTTGTTCCCGGCCTGAGCGCCCGGGTGGATATCCTGTACAGATAACTGGAACATGGTTCTCCTCTCCTGCTGAAAGTGAATCGTTTCAGCTTCACTGAGAAAAAATGCGCTAGCCTGCTCCGTTTGTTAAAACAAGATAGCGCTGAAACGTTTCAAAAAGTCTTGCGCTTTCTGCAAGACGTTGCAAGGAAAGTTACATTTCTGATTGCAGAATTTAGAGATGCAGCACATTTCTTCCTCGTTCAGCTGAATTTTGCTGACGGTCAGCAAATCAGTTTCAGCTAAGGTCAGCTGCACGCAAATATGAAATGCCATTTTGATTATTCGTGGCGAAATTGACCTCACCCTCTGTTTATTTTCTGACTCGCGACGTACACTCCGCGTCTCCTGGAAACTCACCGACTGTGAAACATGCATAACACGCCCGCCGCCGTCTCACCGAAGCCCTTTGATTTCACCTCAACGGCATTTTTAATTGTTGCCTTCCTGACCGGCATCGCCGGTGCGCTGCAGACCCCTACGCTGAGCCTGTTCCTGACCAATGAAGTCCATGCGCGCCCGGCGATGGTGGGCTTCTTCTTTACCGGAAGCGCCATTATCGGCATCCTGGTGAGCCAGTTTCTGGCGGGGCGTTCAGATAAAAAAGGCGATCGTAAAAGCCTGATCGTCTTTTGCTGTCTGCTGGGGGTGTTCGCCTGCGTCCTGTTTGCCTGGAACCGCAACTATTTTGTTCTGCTGTTTATCGGGGTGTTTCTGAGCAGTTTCGGTTCAACGGCGAATCCGCAGATGTTCGCCCTTGCCCGTGAGCATGCCGACCATACCGGGCGAGAAGCGGTGATGTTCAGCTCTATTCTGCGTGCGCAAGTATCGCTGGCGTGGGTTATTGGCCCGCCGCTGGCTTACGCGCTGGCGATGGGGTTTGGCTTTACGGTGATGTACCTGAGTGCGGCAGTGGCCTTTGTGGTGTGTGGCGCCATGGTGTGGTTCTTTCTGCCATCGATGCGTAAAGAGCCAAAAGTGGCAACAGGCGTGCTGGAGGCACCGCGTCGTAACCGTCGTGACGCCCTGCTCCTCTTTATTATCTGTACGCTGATGTGGGGCACAAACAGCCTGTATATCATTAATATGCCGCTGTTTATTATTGATGAGCTGCATCTGCCCGAGAAGCTTGCTGGCATCATGATGGGGACCGCGGCCGGGCTTGAAATCCCCACCATGCTGATTGCTGGCTATTACGCGAAGCGTTTCGGGAAACGTTTTCTGATGCGTATCGCCGCCGTCGCCGGGCTACTGTTCTATGTCGGAATGCTGACGGTTCATACGCCGGGGCTGCTGCTGGCTTTACAGCTGCTGAACGCCATCTATATCGGCATACTCGCCGGAATTGGCATGCTCTATTTCCAGGATCTGATGCCGGGCCAGGCTGGCTCCGCCACCACCCTTTATACTAATACCACCCGCGTGGGCTGGATCATCGCAGGCTCAATGGCCGGCGTGGTGGCTGAAATCTGGAACTATCACACGGTGTTCTGGATTGCGCTGGTGATGTGCACCCTGACGATAGCGTGCCTGACAAGAATTAAAGACGTTTAAGGTGCGGTGAGTGCTTCCAGATTAAGCAGGTACGTCATCGCCTGCGCGCGCGTGTTGCCGCACATCTCGGCGGAGGGCTGCAGCCCGGAGCAGACCTTCGGGCGCAGAGGCGAGCCAAAGATCATGCACAGGTTGGTTTCAGAGAGCTGAACGCAGCGGGTATTCGCAGGCTTGCCCTCCGGCATTCCTGGAATGGGGCTGGAAATGGACGGTGCGGTACAGCACGCGCCGCAATCGGGACGACAATCCATAAATGCTCCCTATCGGTGAAAGACCCGCGCAGTCGGGTATCGGGCGCACAGTAACACCTTTTGTGTATTGATAGCAAAAGCCACGAATTCCGCTTGCCTGAAAGGCCGCGCACGAGTAATTTGGCGCGATATTTTTTACCTCCCGTAGACAGGATTACTGCAATGCCAAGAGCGAACGAAATTAAGAAAGGTATGGTACTGAATTACAACGGCAAACTGCTGATTGTGAAAGATATCGATATTCAGGCCCCGAGCGCCCGTGGCGCAGCAACGCTGTACAAAATGCGTTTCGCCGATGTACGTACCGGCCTTAAAGTGGAAGAACGTTTTAAAGGTGATGATATCGTTGATACCGTCACTCTGACCCGTCGCTATGTTGATTTCTCCTATATCGACGGCAACGAGTATGTATTCATGGATAAAGAAGATTACACCCCGTACATCTTCACCAAAGATCAGATTGAAGAAGAGCTGCTGTTCATTCCTGAAGGCGGTATGCCGGATATGCAGGTTCTGACCTGGGACGGCGTGCTGCTGGCGCTGGAACTGCCGCAGACGGTTGATCTGGAAATCGTTGAAACGGCACCGGGCATCAAAGGCGCGTCCGCCAGTGCGCGTAACAAACCCGCGACGCTGACCACCGGTCTGGTGGTGCAGGTACCTGAATACCTGTCCGCGGGTGAGAAAATCCGCATCCATATCGAAGAAAAACGCTATATGGGTCGTGCTGACTGAGTGCGGCTTTTGTCGGGAGGCGGCTTCGCCTTACCCGATCTACAAAAACACAAAAACCGGCTCTCAGGCCGGTTTTTTGTAGGCCCGGTAAGCGTAGCGCCACCGGGCAACAGAACTTACAGAAGCTCAGGATACTTCGTCATCTTCAGCGCCAGCTCTACGCCGCGCACTTCTGCCATCCCTTTCAGGCGGCCAATCGCCGAATAGCCCGGGTTCGTTTTCTTACGCAGATCGTCCAGCATCTGGTGTCCGTGATCCGGGCGGAACGGGATAGGACGTAAATCGCCAGCCAGTTTACGACGTGCCTCTTCCGCCAGAATGGCATCCACCACCGCCACCATATTCACATCACCGCTCAGGTGCGCCGCTTCGTGGAAGGTTTTCGGGTTCTCTTCACGGCAGGTTGCACGCAGATGCGTGAAGTGAATACGATCGCCAAAGGTTTCAATCATCCGCACCAGGTCATTATCCGCACGCACGCCATACGAGCCCGTGCACATGGTAAAGCCGTTATAGATGCTATCGACCGTCTCTTTCAGCCACTGCATATCTTCAATGGTTGAGACGATACGCGGCAGGCCGAGGATGGGACGCGGAGGATCGTCCGGGTGTACGGCCAGACGCACGCCCGCCTCTTCCGCGACCGGCACAATCGCGCGCAGGAAGTACGCCATGTTTTCGCGCAGCTGATTTTTATCAATGCCGCCGTACTCTGCCAGACGGGCGCGGAACTGATCCAGCGTGTAGCCCTCTTCTGCACCCGGCAGGCCCGCGATGATATTGCGGGTCAGCTTCTCTATGTCTGCTTCACTTGCTGCGTTAAACCATTCGCGCGCCTGCTGCTGCTCGTCGGCCGTGTAATCGGCTTCCGCGCCAGGGCGTTTCAGAATGTGTAACTCAAATGCCGCGAAGGCGATCTGATCAAAACGCAACGCTCGTGAACCGTCTGGCAGTTGATACTCAAGGTCAGTACGCGTCCAGTCAAGAACAGGCATGAAGTTATAGCAAACGGTATCGATGCCGCAGGCCGCCAGGTTGCGGATGCTCTGCTGATAGTTAGCAATCCAGGTCTGATACTCCCCAGAATGGGTTTTGATATCTTCGTGAACGGGAATACTTTCCACGACAGACCAGGTTAAGCCTTTTTCTGCCAGCAGCGCCTGACGCTGTTGAATCTCCTCTACCGGCCACACCTGGCCATTCGGAATATGATGCAGCGCCGTGACGACACCCGTTGCGCCAGCCTGACGCACATCATCTAGAGAAACTGGATCGTTCGGCCCGTACCAACGCCAGGTTTGTTCCATTGCCCACCCTCCAAAGTTGTTATACCAATATGTATTACTGCGATGACGACTACCATACATGTTTAATGAAGAGGGTCAACACAGCGCCACAGATTGATTGATCGAACTCACAGAACGGCGATATTTACGGCTTACCAATTCTCTTTGTTGTCATATAACTTTACACTGACATTGTTAATTAATGGTTAATCAGGTGTGTATTTCATGAAGACAATTGCCTCCACCTCGCTTCCTGCCCATGTTCAGCAGCCGCGCTACGATCGCTCGCTTCTGCGCTCGCGCATCGTTCACTTCGGCTTTGGTGCTTTTCACCGTGCGCATCAGGCGTTATTAACCCATCGGGTGCTGAATGCCAAAGGAGGCGACTGGGGCATTTGTGAGATCAGCCTGTTCAGCGGCGACGTGTTGATGAGCCAGCTGCGGGCGCAGGATCACCTCTTCACCGTGCTGGAGAAAGGCGCGGAGGGCAACCAGCCGATTATCACTGGAGCCGTGCATGAATGCCTGAACGCAAAACTGGACTCGCTGGCCGCCATCATTGAGAAATTTTGCGAGCCGCAGGTGGCAATTGTTTCCCTCACCATTACTGAAAAAGGCTATTGCATCGACCCCGCAACCGGGAAACTCGATTTGCAAAACACCCGGATCGTTCACGATCTGGAAAACCCGACGGAACCCCATTCCGCCCCAGGGATCATAGTCGAAGCGCTCCACCGCCGCCGTGAACGCGGCTTACCCGCCTTTACGGTACTTTCCTGCGATAACATCCCGGATAACGGCCACGTGGTGAAAAATGCCGTGCTCGGCATGGCGCAGAAACGCTCTGAAGACCTGGCCGGATGGATTGATACCTATGTGAGTTTCCCGGGCACAATGGTTGACAGGATTGTGCCCGCCGCCACCGATGCCTCGCTGGCGGAGGTCGCGCAGGAACTCGGTGTGGAAGATCCGTGCGCCATCAGCTGCGAGCCCTTTATTCAGTGGGTCGTGGAAGATAACTTTGTCGCCGGACGCCCGGAGTGGGAAGTGGCAGGCGTGCAGATGGTGCAGGACGTTCTGCCGTGGGAACAGATGAAATTACGTATGCTGAACGGCAGCCATTCCTTCCTGGCGTATCTGGGCTATCTCGCCGGGTATGCGCACATTAATGAATGTATGGAGGATGAGGCGTTTCGTCAGGCCGCGCGGCGGTTAATGCTGGATGAACAGGCCCCTACGCTGCGTATCGCCGACGTTGATCTGACGGCTTACGCCGACAGCCTGCTCGACCGTTTTGCCAACCCGGCACTGCAGCACCGTACCTGGCAAATTGCGATGGACGGCAGTCAAAAGCTGCCCCAGCGCATGCTGGATGGGATCCGTATTCATCTGGAGCGTCAAAGTGCGTGGCCACTGCTGGCGCTGGGTGTGGCGGGCTGGATCCGCTACGTCAGCGGTACAGATGAACAAGGCAATACGATTGATGTCCGCGATCCGCTCAGCGACAAAATCCGTGCGAAGGTTGAAGCCAGCAATGACGCAAACCGCGTAAACGCTCTGCTGACGCTGAGCGAAGTCTTTGGTCACGATCTCGCGCAAAACCACGTTTTTGTCGAGTCGGTGAACCAGGCATACCAACGTATTGCCCGCCTCGGGGCGCGCCAGGCTGTTATCGAAACGTTAAAACTTTAACGTTTATTGCGCTTAAGGCGAACGGACATGCGCTCCGTTTGCCCTTCCTCTTCTCATTGCGCCCTTTTTTCGTCAGGATAAGAGATAATTGTTACATCATCACAATTATCTACCGGAGCGCACGTGACCAGGACCAACCTTATTACCGGTTTTCTCGGTAGCGGGAAAACCACCTCAATTCTCCACCTGCTGGCCAATAAAGATCCGGCAGAAAAATGGGCCGTGCTGGTCAACGAATTCGGCGAAGTGGGTATTGATGGCGCGTTACTGTCTGACAGCGGCGCCATGATCAAAGAGATCCCGGGCGGATGCATGTGCTGTGTGAATGGCCTGCCCATGCAGGTGGGGCTGAACACGCTGCTGCGTCAGGGTAAACCCGACCGCCTGCTGATTGAACCGACGGGGCTTGGCCACCCGAAGCAAATTCTTGATTTACTCACCGCACCGGTTTACGAGCCGTGGATAGACTTACGCGCCACGCTTTGCCTGCTCGACCCGCGACAGCTGCTGGATGAAAAAGCGGTGGCCAACGACAACTTCCGCGATCAGCTCGCCTGCGCAGATATTATCGTCGCAAATAAAGAAGATCGGGCCACGGCTGAAAGCCAGGCGGCATTCGATGCCTGGTGGCAACATTTCGGGGGCAACCGTCAGCGGGTACAAACCACTCAGGGGAAGATAGATGTCGCTCTGCTCGACCTGCCACGCCTGAACCTCACCGAGCTGCCAGCCAGTGCGGAGCATGCGCATAGTCATCCCGCAAAGCAGGGTCTGGCGGCGTTGAGCCTGCCGGAACACCAGCGCTGGCGACGTAATCTCAACAGCGGTCAGGGTCATCAGGCCTGCGGGTGGATCTTTGCTGCCGACACCGTTTTCGACACCATAGGCGTGCTTGAGTGGGCAAGACTGGCGCCGGTCGATCGCGTTAAGGGGATTATGCGCACCCCCGACGGCCTGGTGCGCATCAACCGTCAGGGTGAAGATTTCTTTATTGAAACGCAGAATGTTGCGCCCCCGGATAGCCGAATAGAGTTAATTAGTGCGGTTAACGCCGACTGGAATGCCCTGCAGTCCAGCCTGTTGAAGCTTCGTTTAAGTTCGGGCGGCTAACGTTGCCCCTGATTTCCCTGTATGCTGAATGTTATGACAACTCGAATTCCCCTGATTTTGCTGCTCAATGTCGCCGGACTGGCGCTCTTTTTCTCCTGGTATATCCCGGTGGATCATGGTTTCTGGTTTCCGCTGGATTCTGCCATCTTCCATTTCTTTAACCAGGCTCTGGTGAAGAGTGATGCCTTTCTGTGGCTGGTGGCGATTACCAACAACCGCGCGTTTGACGGCTGTTCGCTGGTGGCGATGGGCTGCCTGATGCTCTCTTTCTGGCTGAAAGAGGACAAAACCGGGCGTCGCCGCATTATGATTATTGGTCTGATGATGCTGCTGCTGGCTGTCGCCATTAACCAACTTGCTACGGCGATTATTCCGGTCAAACGCTCAAGCCCAACGCTGTTCTTTACCGATATTTATCGCGTCAGCGAATTGCTGCATATTCCAACGAAAGATGCCTCGAAGGCCAGTTTCCCTGGCGATCACGGCATGATGCTGCTTATTTTTTGTGCGGTCATGCTGCGCTATTTCGGCAGGAAGGCGTTCGCCATAGCCCTGATTATTTTTGTGGTTTTCGCCTTCCCTCGCGTAATGATTGGCGCACACTGGTTCACCGATATTGCCGTGGGCTCGCTCTCTGTTGCGCTGGTCGCGTTACCGTGGTGCCTGATGACACCGCTGAGCGACCGGATAATAGCCCTGTTCGATCGCTATCTGCCGGGTAAAAAGCAACAAGCATTAAACAAATAATTAACCAAAATTAACGTCCGCTATCAGGGATCATTGCGATCCCTGATAGATCTCCCGCCACGATCGTTTCGCACTGTCATCTTCCCGTCATCTCTTTCATGATAAAAATGAATCAATTGCGTGATTAAGCGCCGGATCTGACTGCATTTTAAGCAATGTCGGATTTTTACTTTCTGTATCACAATTTCTTATAAAAAAAAGGCTTTTTTTACTCGCAATAGCCCTGGCAATCGGTTAATCTCAAACTCGTTTTGCCCCATAGAGATAATTATTTCCTTGGTGAATAAATTTGTGCGCTGCGCCACAAATGTGACCAGAAAGAATTGTCTCATTGTGAACAGATAATTAGTCTCGTCACGTTTGGCATTTTTATAACGATATTTGTCGTTAAGGACTTCAAGGGAAAATAAACAAAATGGTCAAATCTCAACCGATTTTGAGATATATCTTGCGGGGGATCCCGGCGATAGCAGTTGCGGTACTGTTGTCTGCATGTAGTACATCGAACACCGCAAAGAATATGCATCCTGAGACGCGTGTTGTGGGAATGGAAGATTCCTCGTCACTGCAAGCCTCTCAGGATGAATTTGAAAATATGGTACGTAATCTGGACGTGAAGTCCCGTATTATGGACCAGTATGCTGACTGGAAAGGCGTGCGTTACCGTCTGGGCGGCAGCACCAAAAAAGGTATCGATTGTTCCAGCTTTGTACAGCGTACCTTCCGTGAGCAGTTTGGGTTAGACCTGCCGCGTTCAACTTACGAACAGCAGGAAGTGGGCAAGTCGATTTCACGTACAAAACTGCGCACCGGTGATTTAGTTCTGTTCCGTGCCGGTTCAACGGGTCGACATGTCGGCATCTATATTGGTAATGACCAGTTTGTGCATGCCTCCACCAGCAGCGGTGTGACCATTTCCAGCATGAACGAGCCATACTGGAAGAAGCGCTACAACGAAGCGCGTCGCGTACTGACCCGCAGTTAATATGATGATTGTATCGTTGGTTATCCCTTGGCTGGCGATATGATGAAAAAAAACACTGCTTCGGCGGTGTTTTTTTTTGCCCGTTACACTGAATACATCCAGCGGCAATTCAGGAATCACGACGTCTATGTTCACCCGCTACTTTTCCAGTCATCGCAAGATACTGTTCCTCAGTATTATTACAGGTCTGGTCACTGCCCTGCTTTTGGGTTCATTGCAATTTTTCTGGAGTTACCACAAGCGGGAAGTCCGGTTCGACACCCTGATTACCGATGTGAGCCTCTACATGGAGAGCTATTTCGAAGAGTTGAAAACCTCTATCGATGTTCTTCAGCCCCTCACGCTGAACAGCTGCCATGACGTCAATGCCGAGCTGACGTCGCGCGCGGCCTTCAGCCTCAATGTGCGCGCATTCTTGCTGGTCAGGGACAAAATCGCCTTCTGCTCGTCGGCCACCGGGCCGATGGATACGCCGATGGAAGCCCTTATACCTGAGCTGCACATCAACAAGAAGATTGATATGGCATTACTGCCGGGCACGCCTATGCTGCCGAATAAACCCGCCATTGCCATCTGGTACCGAAACCCTCTGGTTAAAGACGGCGGGGTGTTTACGTCAGTTAATCTCAATCTGACCCCCTACCTGCTTTATACCGCGCGCCAGGACGACTTCGCAGGGATTGCCATCATCATCGGTGATATGGCGCTGTCCACCATGTCCAGTACCCTGATCAGGGCGCAAGATTTACATGCCGTGCCCGAGCGTACCGCCACGCTTAAGGCCGTGCCGCTGACCATTAAGCTGTACGCTGAAAAGTGGACAAGCGACGAAATTCTCTACGCCCTCTTCTTTGGGCTGGTGTGCGGCATTGCGGCAGGATCGCTGAATTTCTATATCCTCACCATCCGCGTAAATCCCGGCAAAGAGATCCTCAGCGCCATTAAGCGCGGCCAATTTTATGTGGTCTATCAGCCCGTGGTGGATGCAAAAGATCTGAAAATGCGGGGGGTTGAGGTCCTGATGCGCTGGAAGCACCCCACCATGGGTGAGATCCCCCCTGATGCGTTTATCAATTTTGCTGAAGCGCAGCAGCTGATTGTTCCGCTCACGCTGCATCTGTTTGACCTTATCATTCACGATGCGCCGGTATTACAGACCCAACTGCCGCCGGGCGCAAAACTCGGTATCAACATTGCGCCGGGGCATCTACACGCCGACAGCTTTAAAGATGATATGCGCACCTTTAAAGAGTTACTGCCGCCGGATCACTTCCAGTTGGTGCTGGAAATTACCGAGCGCGACATGCTTAACCACCGTGAAGCCAACAACCTGTTCGAATGGCTGCACAACGAAGGGTTTGAGATAGCGATCGATGATTTTGGAACCGGCCACAGTGCGCTGATCTATCTTGAACATTTCACCATGGATTACATCAAAATCGACCGGGGTTTTGTTAACGCCATCGGGACGGAAACCGTCACCTCACCGGTGCTTGATGCCGTACTGATGCTGGCAAGACGGCTGAACATGTCCACCGTCGCAGAGGGCGTGGAAACGCCGGAACAGGCGGCCTGGCTGCGCGAACATGGCGTTAACTTCCTGCAGGGATACTGGATTAGCCGTCCGATGCCGCTGGAGCAGTTCCGTGAGTGGCGGCCCGACCTGACGCACGCTGGCGAATAATTTCACATTGCCCGTGACGTCACTTATTATTCAGCTTAACTGAGCCGGTCTGTTAAAGAGGGAGCTGTCGCGAGATGTTTATGCGCTTCATACTGTTGCTGTTGGCACTGACGGCCCTGTCCAGCCAGGCGCAAACCATCAAAGAAGACGTTGCGTTTGCGGTGATTGGTGAACCGAAATACGCGGTGAATTTCACCCATTATGATTACGTCAACCCTGCCGCGCCGAAAGGCGGGAATGTGACGCTCTCTGCCACCGGCACGTTCGATAACTTCAACCGCTTTGCCCTGCGCGGTGTGGCCGCGGCGCGCACAGAATCTCTCTACGATACCCTGTTTGTCACCTCTGATGATGAGCCCGGCAGTTACTACCCGCTGATCGCCGAAAACGTGCGGTATGCGGATAATTTTGCCTGGGCGGAAATTTCGCTAAACCCGCGGGCGCGTTTTCATGACGGTTCGCCGGTCAGGGCAAGCGATGTCGCCTTTACGTTTCATAAATTCATGACTGAAGGCGTTCCTCAGTTCCGTATTGTCTACAAAGGCGCGTCGGTCAGGGCCATCGCACCGCTCACCGTGCGCATTGAGCTGAGCGAGCCGAATAAAGAGAATATGCTGAGCCTGTTCTCCCTGCCCGTAATGCCTGAATCGTTCTGGAAAGCCCATAAGCTGAGCGACCCGCTCTCCACGCCACCGCTGGCAGGCGGCCCGTACCGCATCACCGACTGGCGCATGGGGCAGTATGTGGTCTACTCCCGTGTAAAAGACTACTGGGCCGCCAACCTGCCGGTAAACCGGGGGCGCTGGAATTTCGACACCCTTCGCTATGATTACTACCTGGACGATAACGTGGCTTTTGAGGCCTTTAAGGCCGGAGCCTTCGATTTACGCCTGGAGAGCAGCGCTAAAAACTGGGCTACGCGCTATATCGGTAAAAACTTTGCCAAAGGCTACATCGTCAAGGACGAGCAAAAAAATAGCTCTGCCCAGGACACGCGCTGGCTGGCGTTTAATATTCAGCGTCCGGTATTTAACGACCGCCGGGTACGTCAGGCCATTACCCTGGCCTTTGACTTTGAGTGGATGAACAAGGCGCTGTTTTATGGCGCCTACAGCCGCGCTAACAGCTATTTTCAGAATACCGAATACGCGGCGCGCGCTTACCCCAATGCCGACGAGTTGACGCTGCTGGCCCCCTTCAAAGCACAATTGCCGCCGGAAGTGTTTACCACCGTGTTTGATCCCCCCACCTCCGATGGCAACGGCTTTGATCGTGACAATTTGCTGAAAGCCAGCAAACTGCTGGATGAGGCCGGTTGGGTCCTGAAAAATCAAAAACGGGTCAATGCCCAAACGGGAAAACCGTTGAGCTTCGAGCTACTGATCGCGTCAGGGGCAAACGATCAGTGGGTTTTGCCGTTTAAGCACAACCTGGCCCGGCTGGGGATCACAATGAACATACGCCAGGTGGATATCGCCCAGCTGACCAACCGCAAGCGCAGCCGGGATTACGATATGATGCAGAGCCTGTGGCCCGCGCAGCCCTGGCCAAGCTCCGACCTGCAGATTTCCTGGGCGTCCAGTTACATCGACTCCTCGTACAATGCGCCGGGGGTAAAAAGCCCGGTCGTTGACGCGCTAATTGCAAAGATCGTGGCAGCACAGGGCGATAAACATAAGCTCCTGCCATTAGGACGCGCCCTCGACAGAGTGTTAACCTGGAACTACTACATGCTGCCCATGTGGTATATGGGTGAAGATCGTCTTGCCCGCTGGGACAAATTTTCGCTGCCTGCCGTGCGCCCGATCTATTCGCTGGGCTTCGATACCTGGTGGTATGACGTTAACAAAGCCGCCAGACTCCCAGCTGAGCGGCGATAAGGAATCATCATGGGTGCGTATCTAATCCGCCGTCTCCTGCTGATCATCCCAACCCTGTGGGCCATCATCACCATTAACTTCTTTATTGTGCAAATCGCCCCCGGTGGGCCGGTCGATCAGGCGATTGCGGCCATTGAATTTGGCACCAGCGGCGGGATGCCCGGCGGTGGCGGAGAAGGAATGGGCGCAAGCCATGCCAAAACGGGCGTGGGGAATATCAGCGAAAGCCATTATCGCGGCGGCCGCGGGCTGGATCCGGAGGTGATTGCCGAGATCACCCATCGCTATGGTTTTGATAAACCGATTCACGAGCGCTATTTCAAAATGCTGTGGGATTACGTCCGGTTTGATTTTGGCGATAGCCTGTTCCGCAGTGCCTCGGTCTTAACCCTGATCAAACAAAGCCTGCCGGTGTCGATCACCCTGGGACTGTGGGGAACGCTGATTATCTACCTGGTTTCCATTCCGCTTGGGATCCGCAAAGCGGTCTACAACGGCAGCCGTTTTGATATCTGGAGCAGCACGTTCATTATCATCGGCTATGCCATTCCGGCGTTTCTGTTCGCTGTGCTGCTGATTGTCTTTTTTGCCGGCGGCAGCTATTTCGATCTCTTCCCGCTGCGGGGGCTGGTATCCGCCGATTTCAGCACCCTGCCGTGGTATCAGAAAATCACCGACTATCTCTGGCACATCACGCTGCCGGTGCTGGCAACGGTGATTGGCGGATTTGCCGCCCTGACCATGCTGACCAAAAACGCCTTTCTTGATGAAATCCGCAAACAGTATGTCGTCACCGCCCGCGCGAAGGGCGTGGGTGAAAAACAGATCATGTGGAAGCACGTGTTCCGCAACGCCATGCTGCTGGTGATTGCCGGATTTCCTGCCACGTTCATCAGTATGTTTTTTACCGGCTCGCTGCTTATTGAGGTGATGTTCTCGCTTAACGGTCTGGGGCTGTTAGGCTATGAAGCCACCGTGTCGCGGGATTATCCGGTGATGTTTGGCACACTCTACATTTTTACCCTGATTGGCCTGCTGCTGAATATCGTCAGTGATATCAGCTATACGCTGGTCGATCCCCGAATCGATTTTGAGGGCCGATGATGCCGCGTTTAAGCCCCGTCAATCAGGCCCGCTGGGCCCGTTTTCGCCACAACCGTCGTGGCTACTGGTCGTTATGGATTTTTGCCGTCCTGTTTGTGTTAAGCCTGTGCTCAGAGCTGATTGCCAACGATAAACCCTTGCTGGTGCATTTCAACGACCGCTGGTATGTACCCGTGCTTAACAACTACAGTGAAAGTGACTTTGGCGGCCCGTTTGCAACACCGGCGGAGTATCAGGATCCGTGGCTGCGCCAGCAGATTGATCAACACGGCTGGGCACTGTGGGCCCCGATCCGTTTTGGCGCCAACAGTATCAATTTCGCCACCACGACCCCCTTCCCTTCTCCCCCGTCCGCGCAAAACTGGCTGGGAACGGATGCCAACGGTGGCGACGTGCTGGCGCGCATCCTCTACGGTACCCGAATCTCGATCCTCTTTGGGCTGATGCTGACGCTCTTCTCCAGCGTGATGGGCGTGGTGGCAGGTGCCGTCCAGGGCTACTATGGCGGTAAAATTGACCTCTGGGGTCAGCGCGTGATTGAGGTGTGGTCAGGTATGCCAACGCTGTTTCTGATCATCCTGCTGTCGAGCGTGGTGCAGCCAAACTTCTGGTGGCTGCTGGGGATCACCGTATTGTTTGGCTGGATGGCGCTGGTGGGCGTCGTGCGCGCAGAATTTCTGCGCACCCGTAATTTTGATTATATTCGTGCCGCGCAGGCACTGGGCGTGAGCGACCGTGGGATCATCTTCCGCCATATGCTGCCGAACGCCGTGGTGGCGACACTGACCTTTCTGCCGTTTATTTTGTGCAGCTCCATCACCACCCTCACCTCGCTCGATTTTCTGGGCTTCGGGCTACCGCTCGGTTCCCCCTCGCTCGGCGAGCTGTTGCTGCAGGGCAAAAACAACCTGCAGGCACCGTGGCTGGGCATTACAGCCTTTCTTTCCGTGGCGGTACTGCTTTCGCTGCTGATTTTTATTGGCGAAGCCGTGCGCGACGCCTTCGATCCCAACAAGGCGGTGTAACATGACGCAGCCCCTTCTCAGTATCGATAATCTGTCGATTGCCTTTTCGAAACAGGGTGAGACGCGCACCGTGGTCAGCGATCTGTCGCTGCAGATCCAGCGTGGCGAAACGCTGGCGCTGGTGGGGGAATCCGGCTCCGGCAAGAGCGTCTCGGCACTCTCCATTCTGCGCCTGCTCCCGTCTCCGCCAGTGAGCTACCCGCAAGGAGATATTCTGTTTCACGGCAGCTCGCTGCTGCACGCCGACGAACAGACCCTGCGGGGCGTCCGCGGCAATAAGATTGCGATGATTTTCCAGGAGCCGATGGTCTCACTCAACCCGCTGCATACTCTGGAAAAACAGCTTTACGAGGTGCTCTCCCTGCACCGGGGCATGCGCAAAGAGGCCGCGCGCGGGGAAATCCTCGACTGCCTCGACAGAACCGGCATCCGCAACGCGGCAAAACGGCTGAGCGATTTCCCGCATCAGCTTTCCGGCGGTGAACGTCAACGTGTGATGATTGCCATGGCGCTACTGACGCGCCCGGAACTGCTGATCGCCGATGAGCCCACCACCGCGCTGGACGTCACGGTGCAGGCGCAAATTTTGCAGCTGCTGCGGGAGCTACGTAGCGAGCTGAACATGAGTCTGCTGTTTATCACCCATAACCTGAGCATTGTGAAAAAGCTGGCCGACAGCGTCGCCGTAATGCAAAACGGACGCTGTGTAGAGCAGAACACCGCCGCCGCACTGCTGAACACGCCTCAGCACGCCTATACGCAGCGGCTGCTCGACAGTGAACCCTCAGGCGATCCTGTGCCTCTCCGGGGGGACAGCGCGCCGTTGCTCAACGTCGAGGGGCTGTCTGTCTCCTTCCCCATCCGTAAAGGTATTCTGCGCCGCGTGGTCGACCAGAACGCCGTGCTGAAGAACATCCGTTTTTCACTGCGCCCGGGTGAGTCGCTGGGACTGGTGGGCGAGTCGGGTTCAGGCAAAAGCACCACCGGCCTGGCACTGCTGCGTTTAATTGCCTCGCAGGGCGAGATCCTGTTTGACGGCATGCCGCTGCACCGCTGGAACCGTCGGCAGATGCTGCCGGTACGCCCCCGCATGCAGGTGGTATTTCAGGATCCCAACTCCTCGCTCAATCCAAGGCTGAGTATTTTGCAGATCATCGAAGAAGGATTGCGCGTCCATCAGCCTACCCTGACGGCTCTGCAACGTGAAAATGAGGTCAGGCGTGTGATGGCAGAGGTAGGGTTAGATCCCGAGACGCGGCATCGCTACCCGGCTGAATTTTCTGGCGGACAGCGCCAGCGTATCGCCATTGCCCGCGCGCTGATCCTCAAACCTGAGCTGATCATCCTGGATGAACCGACCTCCTCGCTGGACAGAACCGTGCAGGCACAGATCCTGACCCTGTTAAAAGGGTTACAGGAAAAGCACCGGCTGGCCTATATCTTTATCAGCCACGATCTACAGGTAGTGCGGGCGTTATGCCATCAGGTGATTGTGCTACGGCAGGGAGAAGTGGTCGAGCAAGGTGAGTGCCAGCGCGTATTTACTGCACCGACGCAGAGCTACACGCGCCAGCTGTTATCGGCAGACTAGCACTCAGAAGGGATACTGGCCCGAGAAAGGCTCAGCAATGGCCACGCCGAAGTTTTTCAGGCGGCAGGTTGCGGCAAATTCATCCTGACTTTTAACAAACAGGCACGGCTCGCCTTCACACTCCAGTACGGAGCTGTCCACTTCGATATCCGACAGCGCCTGGCTTAAGCGTTCCATTACCGGCCATGCATCTTCGTCGCTCGGGCTAAGCAGTTTGAGCGCGACCAGACAATTCTCGCAACCTGCAACGTTTTGCGGAATCGGTTCAACTTTCGAACCTGCAAAACCCGCCGACCAGCGATAGCTCTGGGGCAAGCGATGGACTATGGAGAGTTGTAATGTATTCACGTTCGATCCCCGGAAGCAAATTTACTTCACAATTTATTTACATTTATAGTAACACATCATCGCCAACCTGCACTATTCAGCGCTTTTTTATAGGTATCCAGGCTCGCGTCGGCGCTATATGTACCCGTTTCTGCGATCTAACTCAACCTTTTTAAATACAATGATGTGACTTTTTACACAAATAGATTTTACATAAAAGAAACAAACACAGGGTAAACGAACGCAAGTTTGGTTGATATGGGTCAACAAAAAGGCCCGTATCGGGCCTGATGTGCAGATTAATGAGCGGCTTTTCGCGGTCGGCTGGCGTAAAGACAGAAGAGAATGGAGCTGGTGGCACAAAACGCCATCGCCCACAGCATTGGCCAGGCCGTGTTAAAGGTCGCCATTGAGAGTAACGCCCCCACCACGGCACCAATCCCGAAGCGGAACGTCCCCGCCAGCGATGAGGCGGTGCCAGCCATATGCGGGAACTCATCAAGGATAACCGCCATCGCATTGGATGAGATCATCGAGACGCAGCCAACAAAAGCGGCAACCCCCACCACCAGCGCCCAGAAGCCCACGCCGAAAAACGCGCTGACCACCAGCCAGATAGCCATCACAAACTGGATCCACAACCCGGCACGGAACATATTCAGTGCTCCAATCCGGCGAACAAAGCGGCTGTTGATGATGGTCATGATGAACAGGAACACAATGTTCAGCGCAAAGTAATACCCAAAATGCTGAGGGGAAACGTGGTTCAGCTCAATATAGACAAATGGCCCGGCGCTCAGGAAGGAGAACATGCCGGCAAAGCTGAAGCCGCTTGCCAGCATGTAGCTCAGCACGCGCTTGTGGCGGAACAGCGAGGCAAAATTCCCCATTGTGGTACGGATGTGGAATTTCTGGCGGCGCTCGACGGCTAACGTTTCATCAATAAAGAAGAAAATCATCGCCGAGGCCAGCAGTGCGGCAAGCGCCAGGATCCAGAAAATGGCATGCCAGCTGAACCATACCAGCACCGCGCCACCGGCCATCGGCGCCACCAGCGGCGCAATGGTGGTCACCAGCATGACAAACGACATCATGCGGGAGAACTCTTCTTTCGGGTAGATATCACGCATCAGGGCATTGATCACCACGCTTGCCGCCGCCGCCGCGAGGCCGTGGAATAAACGCATCACGATAAGCTGATCGATACTCTGTGCCAGCGCACAGGCCACGGCTGCGGCTGCAAAGATCAGCGTTCCGCCCAGAATAACCGGCTTACGCCCGAGGCTGTCGGCCATCGGGCCATAAAACAGTTGGCCGAGGGCAAAACCGAGAATATAGGTACTGAGCGTCATCTGTGCGCTGCCTGCCGGTACGCCAAACTGCGCCGAAATCACCGGCAGCGCAGGCAGATACATATCAATCGACAGCGGCATTAACATGGCCAGCAGGCCAAGAATGAACACGATTTTGAAAGACGAGTGTGGCCTGGTGGTCACAGGGTTCTCCTGAAATTAATGCGAGGGCAGACCGACGCTGGCGATCTCTTCTTCCGTCAGCGGGCGATATTCGCCAGGCGCCAGATCGGGATCGAGTTCAATTGCCCCAATACGTTCACGATGCAGACCCACAACGTGGTTACCCACCGCGGCGAACATACGTTTCACCTGATGATAACGCCCTTCGCTGATGGTCAGACGGACTTCGGTCGGGGTAATAACTTCCAGCACCGCCGGTTTGGTGAGGTCTTTTTCATTATGCAGCTGAACGCCTTTGGCAAATTGTTCTGCCGTGTCATCTGCCACCGGCGATTCCAGCGTCACCAGATAGGTTTTTTCACAGTGATGACGAGGAGAGGTAATGCGGTGGGACCACTGACCGTCATCGGTCATCAGCACCAGACCGGTGGTGTCGATATCGAGACGGCCAGCCGCATGCAGCTTGTGCGCAACCGGTTCGTCGAGGAAATAGAGCACCGTCGGGTGATCCGGATCGTCCGTAGAACAGACGTAGCCTTCCGGCTTATTGAGCATGAAATAGCGCGGGCCGTGCTGCTGGGTGAGCGGGTTGCCGTCATACTCCACCTGATGGTCAGGTTGCAGTTTGAACGCGCTGTCTCTCACAATGTCGCCATCCACGGTAACGCGGCTGGCGCGGATCTCGCGCCCGGCAATAGCACGGCTTACGCCGAGTTGCTGAGCGATAAACTTATCAAGTCGCATGAAATCTTTTTAGCCTTAATGGTGCTGGAAGTCGGACAATGCGTCCGAAAAAGAAGCAGTCAGGAACGGTTCAGTATAATGGTCTGGTTGCGCCACTCAAGGGAAAAAGTTTCGTGGCATACTATATGCGGAATAACGATACAGAGACCCCATGACTTTTACACTTCGCCCCTATCAGCAGGAAGCCGTAGACGCCACCCTGGCCTGGTTTCGCAAACACCGTGAGCCCGCGGCCATTGTGCTCCCCACTGGCGCAGGCAAAAGCCTGGTGATCGCCGAACTTGCCCGCCTGGCGCGCGGCCGCGTGCTGGTGCTGGCGCACGTCAAAGAGCTGGTTGCGCAAAACCATGCCAAGTATTGCGCGCTTGGTCTGGAGGCCGATATCTTCGCCGCCGGGCTAAAGCGGAAAGAGAGCCACGGCAAAGTGGTGTTCGGCAGCGTTCAGTCTGTTGCCCGCAACCTTGACCTGTTTCGCAGCGAATTTTCGCTGCTGATTGTCGACGAGTGCCATCGCATCAGTGATGACGACGATAGCCAGTATCAGCAAATCCTCACTCACCTGAAAGAGGTGAACCCTCACTTACGCCTGCTGGGCCTGACGGCAACCCCGTTTCGCCTGGGCAAAGGCTGGATTTACCGCTTTCATTATCACGGTATGGTGCGAGGGGATGAGAAGGCGCTGTTCAGCGACTGTATCTATGAACTTCCGCTGCGCTATATGATTAAACACGGCTACCTGACCCCGCCTGAACGGCTGGATATGCCGGTCGTCCAGTACGATTTCAGCCGCTTACAGGCGCAGAGCAACGGTTTATTTAGCGAAGCGGATTTGAACCAGGAGCTGAAAAAGCAAAAGCGCATCACTCCGCACATTATCAGCCAGATTGAAGAGTTCGCTGAAACGCGCAAAGGGGTAATGATTTTTGCTGCCACCGTTGAGCATGCGCGCGAAATCACCGGCTTACTGCCCTCTGGCGACGCGGCGCTGATCACCGGCGAGACGCCCGGCCTGGAGCGCGACAGCCTGATTGAGGCGTTTAAAGCACAGCAGTTTCGCTATCTGGTAAACGTCTCGGTACTCACCACCGGGTTTGATGCCCCCCACGTCGACCTGATTGCTATTCTGCGTCCGACCGAATCGGTCAGCCTGTATCAGCAAATCGTTGGCCGCGGTCTGCGTCTGGCTCCCGGTAAAACCGACTGCCTGATCCTGGATTACGCCGGTAACCCGCACGATCTCTACTCGCCTGAAGTGGGTACGCCGAAAGGAAAAAGTGACAACGTGCCGGTACAGGTCTTCTGTCCTGCCTGTGGCTTTGCCAACACTTTTTGGGGCAAGACGACGGCTGACGGTACGCTGATCGAACATTTTGGCCGCCGCTGTCAGGGCTGGTTTGAAGATGATGAAGGGCATCGCGAGCAGTGCGATTTCCGTTTCCGCTTTAAAAACTGCCCCCAGTGCAACGCTGAAAATGATATTGCCGCCCGCCGCTGCCGCGAATGTGACACGGTTCTGGTCGACCCTGATGACATGCTGAAGGCCGCGCTGAAGTTAAAGGATGCCCTGGTGCTGCGCTGCTCTGGCATGGCGCTGCAACCGGGAGCGGATGAAAAAGGCGAATGGCTGAAAATCACCTATTACGATGAGGACGGCGCCGACGTCAGCGAGCGCTTCCGGGTGCACACTCCGGCTCAGCGCACAGCTTTCGAACAGCTCTTTATCCGCCCGCATACCCGCACACCGGGCGTACCGCTGCGCTGGATAACCGTAGCGGATATCGTGCATCAGCAGGTGCTGCTGCGCCATCCGGATTTTGTTGTCGCCCGCAAGAAAGGCCAGTACTGGCAAGTCCGTGAAAAGATTTTTGACTATGAAGGCCGTTTTCGTCGGGCCAACGAACTGCGTTAATGGCAGGCAGGCCTTGAATAGGAAACGATTGTTTCCTATTATGCATTATCGTATTACAACAGGATTCACTCATGTCACGTCTTCCCGGTCGCCCGCGTGAATTTGACACCGACGCTGCCATCGACAGCGCCCTGCTCGTTTTCCGCGAGCGCGGCTATCATGCTACCTCAATCAAAGAGCTGAGTGACGCGACGGGCCTTACGGCGGGAAGCCTGTATAAAGCCTTTGGCAGCAAGAATGGCCTGTTTCTCGCGGCGTTCGACCGTTACACCCGGACGCGCAGCACCGCCCTGCGCCAGCGTACCGAGGCGGCACGCAGCGGGCGAGATAAAATCGCGGCGGTGTTACGTTTCTACGCCGAGAGCAGCCACGGTCCTGAGGGCATACGCGGCTGTCTGGTGGTCGCCAGCGCGACTGAGCTGGCGGTTTTTGATGAGGCAACCGCGCAGTACATCAAAGCCGCCATGCAGCGTACCGAGCAGCTGTTGCTCGAACTGGTTCAGGAGGGCCAGCGGGACGGTAGCCTTTCCCGCGCGCTGCCCACGGAGCAAACGGCACGTAATCTTTTCGCGCTGCTGCAGGGTTACCGCGTGATCGGCAAAAAAGGCCTGTCTGAGGACGAAATCAATAGCGCCGTTAACGCGGCACTCAGCCTGCTCGGCTGAGTTTTTTAACCAATTAGGAAACGATTATTTCCTATTATTCTGGAGATCGTTATGACCATGCCCATCGCCCCGCAGCACCACTTCACGCTCATCAATGGCATCCGCACGCACTACGTCACCGCCGGAGAACAGCACGCGCAGACGGTTGTCCTGCTGGCCGGTTTCCCCGAAAGCTGGTACGCCTGGCGCCATGTTATCCCTTTGCTGGCCGAGCGTTACCATGTGATCGCCCCGGACTTACCCGGACAGGGTGATACCGATTGTCCGTCAGAGGGGTATGACACCCACACCCTCGCCAGCCATGTTCATGAACTGCTGACCCAGCTTGGCGTGCATCGCTACTATCTGGCCGGTCACGACGTGGGAGCCTGGGTTGCCTGGCCTTATGCGGCGATGTACAGCGATGAGGTGATAAAGCTGGCGCTGCTGGACGCCGGCATTCCGGGTATTACCTTACCCGATGCCCTCCCCGTCACCGCGGACCGCGCCTGGCGCACCTGGCATTTTGCCTTTCACGTGATTGCCGACCTGCCTGAATTCCTCATCAGGGGCAAAGAGCGCGGCTATCTGGAGTGGTTTCTGCGTCGCAAAGCGGCGAATCCCCTCACCTTCAGCGAGGCGGATCTTGACGAGTATCTGCGCATTTTTACGCGCGAAGGTGGCTTACGCGCAGGGCTGGCTTACTATCGCGCTGCCGCCCTCTCCGCTGCGCAAAACCGGGCGCTTAGCGAACGGGGTAAACTCTCTGTTCCTGTTCTGGCACTCAGTGCCGATCAGGGTTCGATTCCTGATATGGCCTCGCCGCTGAGGGCGTTTGCAGAACGCGTTGACGGGCGCGTGATCCCTCGTTGCGGCCATTTTCAGCCAGAAGAGCAGCCTCAGGCCGTCGCCGACGCCCTAAGCGGTTTCTTTAGTGGGGATTAATTCATTGCCCTGAGGTGGATTGGGGGCTATAATGCCGCCCGCTTTTGCATCCGCAAAGCAGAACACTCACCTGCTGCTGGGTCGCCTGTAGTAGGGTTTTAAATACAGAGAGAAATCAATGTTCACTATCGAAGCAGAAGTACGTAACGTGCAGGGTAAGGGTGCGAGCCGCCGCCTGCGTACCGCTAACAAGTTCCCGGCTATCGTTTACGGTGGCGAAGCTGCTCCAGTTTCTATCGAACTGGATCACGACAAAGTATGGAACATGCAGACCAAAGCTGAATTCTACAGCGAAGTTCTGACCATCGTTGTTGGCGGTAAAGAAGAAAAAGTGAAAGTTCAGGCTGTTCAGCGTCACGCGTTCAAGCCAAAACTGACTCACATCGACTTCGTTCGCGCGTAATCGCAAACATGTCGAAAAAAAGCCCCGCTTCGGCGGGGTTTTTTTATGGCGGTTATTTACCGCCAGTAGTACGACGCTGCAGCTGATCGCGCAGGTTGGGTGGCGTACCTTTAATGGTCAGCGTATCGGTGGCCGGATCCCAGAAGATACGTTCCCCCAGCAGCATGGCATCAAAGTTGATGGTTAACCCGCCGCCGCTTCCGGCAAATTTTGTTAACTGACGCAGCGTACTGCGATCCGCCGGGAAGCTCTCTTCCAGCTCATACCCTTTCTCAGCAGTAAATTCCTGGAAACTGACTTCACTGACGCCGGCCAGCTCTTTTGACAGCGACTCCAGCTCAATCTCTTCCCCCGCCTGCAGCTGTTCGTTGCAGTAGCTGTAAACCTGCTGACGCACGTTCTGGCGCTCAGATTTATCGAGCTGCGCTTCCGCCGTGAAGTCATCCACCGCCTGCAGCAGCCCTTTGTTCTGCGCTTTGGCGTTGAGACCTTCGCTGGCACCGAGGAAGTCCATAAAGAAATCGGCCACTTTACGGCCAACACGCCCTTTGAGGAAGGTCAGGTAGCGCGTCGACTCCGGATTGGTTTCCCACTCGGTCAAATCAATACGCGCAACGATATCCGCATGGTTGATATCCAGATAATGGGTGGAGCTGATATCCAGCTGCTCATTCACGCGCATACTGCTTAAATTGTTCAGCACGGTGACCAGCAGATACTCGACCGCCAGGTAGCGATAGTGGCAGAACAGAACGATACCGCCGTCGGCAAACGGGTATTTTGCCAGTTCGTCGCGCAGACGTCCGGTTGCTGCGCGGCTAAACGCCAGGAAATCTTCTTCACCCTGACGTTGCAGGCGCAGGCTATCAGCCAGTTCACTCTCGTCGCTGAACAGACCATAGGCTTTATTTTTTGCACTGTAGACGCGGTGCAGTTCCGCCATCATTTCCACAACGGTTGCCGTGGGTTCCAGTAACGAATCGCGCAGCACCACTTCAAGGGTTTGCTCATCACGCTTGATAAGCTGGTGCAAGGCAATCTGGTTGATTTCCAGACTCATGATAAACTCTCCTTTTAGACCGGGCGGTATTCAACCACCACCAGGACATGTGTGCAACAACTGATAAAAAAGGGGAAAAAAAGCTGTTGCTACGGTAATATGTTGCCCTTTCATCAACAAACTGATTTTGATTTATGCCACAACATTCCCGCTACAGTGATGAACACGTTGAACAATTGCTCAGTGAGCTGGTCAACGTACTGGAAAAACATAAAACACCGACCGATCTCTCCCTGATGGTTTTGGGAAATATGGTCACCAACCTTATCAATACCAGCGTTGCTCCGGCTCAGCGTCAGGCGATCGCCAAATCTTTCGCCCAGGCTTTACAGTCTTCCGTTAGCGACGACCAGGCCCATTAAGGGAAACGAACAACAGTTTATGGTGACGAATCGTCAGCGCTACCGTGAAAAAGTCTCCCAGATGGTCAGCTGGGGGCACTGGTTTGCCCTGTTCAACATTCTGCTGGCGACGCTTATCGGCTGTCGTTATCTGTTTGTCGCAGACTGGCCGACGACGCTAACCGGGCGTATTTACTCCTGGATAAGCGTTGTAGGGCACTTTAGCTTTTTGGTTTTCGCCACCTATCTGCTGATCCTCTTCCCGCTGACGTTTATCGTCATGTCGCAGCGTCTGATGCGATTTTTATCCGCCATCCTTGCAACGGCAGGGATGACGCTGCTGCTTATCGACAGTGAAGTGTTCACCCGCTTCCACCTGCATCTCAATCCCATCGTTTGGGAGCTGGTGATTAACCCCGATCAGAACGAAACGGCCCGTGACTGGCAGCTGATGTTTATCAGCGTCCCGGTGATCCTTCTGATAGAGATGCTGTTTGCCACCTGGAGCTGGCAAAAACTGCGCAGCCTGACCCGCCGACGCCATTACGCAAAACCGGTGGCCGCGATCTTTTTCGTCTCCTTTATCAGTTCGCACATCATGTATATCTGGGCGGATGCGAACTTCTATCGCCCGATCACCATGCAGCGGGCGAACCTGCCGCTCTCTTATCCAATGACGGCGCGTCGTTTCCTTGAGAAGCACGGTCTGCTGGACGCGCAGGAGTACCAGCGTCGTCTGATTGAGCAAGGGAATCCGGAAGCGGTTAGCGTGCAGTATCCGCTGAGCGATCTGCGCTATCGCGATATGGGACGCGGGCAGAACGTCCTGCTGATCACCGTCGATGGTCTGAACTACTCCCGTTACGAGAAGCAGATGCCTGCGCTGGCCGAGTTCGCCAGCAAGAACGTGACGTTCACCCAGCATATGAGCTCCGGCAACACCGCCGATGCGGGCATTTTTGGCCTGTTCTATGGCATTTCAGCCGCCTACATGGACGGCGTGCTTTCTGCGCGCATTCCTGCAGCGCTGATCACCGGGCTCAATCAGCAGGGATATCAGTTAGGGTTGTTCTCCTCAGACGGCTTTAACAGCGCGCTGTACCGCCAGGCGCTGCTGTCTGATTTCTCCCTGCCAGCCGCGGAAAGCCAGTCGGACGAGCAGACCGCCAGTCAGTGGATTAACTGGCTGCAGCGTTATGCGCAGGAAGATAACCGCTGGTTCTCCTGGGTTGCCTTTAATGGCACCACGCTCGATGACAGCAATCAGAAAGGCTTTGCGCGCCGCTACAGCCGTGCAGCAGGCAATGTTGATGACCAGATTAGCCGCGTGCTTGATGCCTTACGCGAATCCGGCAAGCTCGAAAACACCGTGGTGATCGTGACGGCAGCCCACGGCGTACCGCTGGGCGACGAAGCGAAGAGTATGAGCTGGTCGCGGCCGAATCTGCATGTTCCGCTGGTGATCCACTGGCCGGGCACCCCCGCTCAGCGCATTAACATGCTCACCGAACATAAAGATGTGATGACCACGCTGATGCAACGGCTGCTGCACGTCAGTACGCCGGCAAATGAGTATTCACAGGGGCAGGATCTCTTCAGCGCCACGCGTCGCCACAATTGGGTCACGGCAGCGGGCAATGATACGCTGGCGGTCACCACGCCAATGCTGACGCTGGTATTGAACAATAACGGAAACTATCAGACGTATAATCTGCAGGGTGAACGGCTGAAAGACCAGAAACCGCAGTTGAATCTGCTGCTACAGGTTCTGACGGATGAGAAACGGTTTATCGCTAACTGATTAATTATAAACCAGTTAGCCTCAGATTCCCTTGCATTCAAAACGGAATCGAGTAGTATTCATTTCATGCGTCGGCACGTAGCGCAGCCTGGTAGCGCACCGTCATGGGGTGTCGGGGGTCGGAGGTTCAAATCCTCTCGTGCCGACCAAAACTATTTAAAAACCAGCCATATGGCTGGTTTTTTTGTGCACAAAAAAAGCCAACCCGCAGGCTGGCTTTTGAGATCGCAAGTGAACGCTTAGTGCTTGTCGCGCCCGCCAAGGAAGAAAATACCCAGCGGAATGGCAAGCAGGACGGTGAACACCAGGCTGTAAACGAAGATCATCGCCGACTGCAGGACATACATGCTGGTCGTCCACGCAGAGAGTGGAATGTTGTACTGTTCGATGACGCCGACAATGGTTGCCCGGCCCACGCACGCGGCCGCAATCATAAACACAACCAGCAGCGCCAGGAGGAACTTACGGCCTTCAGGTGTTTTCAGTTTTGCACGAATCATCTCTCTTCCCTTTACAGATGAATAACATTATGTATGCCTTAAAATAACACGATCTGCCACGAGACTCCACAGAAGTACAAACCACCACAAAAATGGCACTGAATTAGCTCATTACACTGCTTTTATTGAAAATGTAAGTAAATCACGCTAATCATTCATGGGCGTTATGCTAATCTCATCAGGATGGTTTTGACATAAAGGAATGACTGTGAAAAACGCACCTAAATTTGCCCTTGCCCTGATCGCCGCCGCGTGCGTCAGCACCAGCGCCTTCGCAACTGAAAGCCAGAAGGTACAACCTCTGGAAAAAATCGCGCCTTATCCGCAAGCGGAAAAAGGCATGAAGCGTCAGGTGATCCAGTTACCGGCTCAGCAAAATGAAGCGAATTTCAAAGTGGAACTGTTGATCGGCCAGACGCTGGAAGTGGATTGCAACCAGCATCGTCTCGGCGGACAGCTGGAAAGCAAAACGCTGGAAGGCTGGGGCTACGACTACTTTATCTTTGATAAAGTGACGTCACCGGTTTCCACCATGATGGCCTGCCCGGATGGCAAGAAAGAGAAGAAATTCGTGACCGCGTATCTGGGTGATAACAGCCTGTTACGCTACAACAGCAAGCTGCCAATCGTGGTGTATACGCCGGAAAACGTGGAAGTGAAATATCGCGTGTGGAAGGCGGATGAAAACATCGGACAAGCGGTAGTACGTTAAGAATAAGTCGGGTGGCGGCTTCGCCTTACCCGACCCGGAATGGGTGTGCTCTGGTGCCCTCATTCCAACCCTCTCCCACCGGGAGAGGGAGAAAACACTAAAAACGGTAACGGATGTTACCGTTTTGCTTTTACCTTACAGCGCGATATCCGCCACCGGTTTGTTTTCTGCCTGCGGCTTCAGCTCCGCTTTTGGTGCAGCATCAGCAGCCTGCGGCTTAACGTATTGCAGCTGCAGCACGCGGCTGGTGTATTCCAGCTCCTGCTCCGTCGCGTCCACGTTACCGTTCAGCTTCGTACCGTAGGATGGAATAATCGTTTTCAGCTTCGCCTGCCATTCCGGCGTGGCGACTTTATCTTTAAACACTTTTTCCATCAGGTGCAGCATGATAGGTGCAGCGGTAGAGGCGCCAGGGGAAGCCCCCAGCAGGGCGGCAATAGTGCCGTCTTTATCGCTTACCACTTCGGTACCCAGACGCAGCACACCGCCCTCTTTCGGATCGCGTTTGATGATCTGTACGCGCTGACCCGCCTGCCACAGACGCCAGTCTTCTTTCTTCGCCTGCGGATAGTACTCTTTCAGCGCCTCGAAGCGTTCTTCATCAGAAAGCATCACCTGACTAATCAGGTATTTCACCAGATCGAAGTTATCCAGCCCGACATCCATCATTGGCTTCACGTTTGAGGTGGTGGTTGCGCTCAGCAGATCCCACAACGAGCCGTTTTTCAGGAACTTAGTGGAGAAGGTTGCAAACGGCCCGAACAGCACCACACGCTTACCATCAAGCATACGGGTATCGATGTGTGGAACGGACATTGGCGGCGCCCCCACGGAGGCCTGACCATACACTTTTGCCAGATGACGGTTCACCACTTCCGGGTTTTCCGATACCAGGAACTGACCGCCCACCGGGAAGCCCGCGTAGTCGTCCGCTTCCGGAATACCGGACTCCTGCAGCAGTTTCAGCGCCGCACCGCCCGCACCAATAAAGACAAACTTTGCCTTGATGACATGCTCGGCTTCGTTGTTTTTCAGATCGGCAACGGTCACGCTCCAGCTGTTGTCAGCGTTGCGCTTAAAGCCACGCACTTCGGTGCTGAGCTGCAGATTGAAGTTCTCTTTTTTCTTCAGAGAGGCCACCAACTGACGGGTGATTTCGCCATAGTTGACGTCAGTACCAATCTCAGTACGGGTTGCCGCCACCTTCTGGTTCGGGTCACGACCTTCCATCACCAGCGGTGCCCACTCTTTGATCTGCGCGTGATCTTCAGAATATTTCATGCCGCGGAACAGCGTGCTCTGCTGCAGCGCCGCGTAGCGTGCGCGCAGGAAGTTCACGTTCTGCTCGCCCCACACAAAGCTCATGTGCGGCACGGTGTTGATGAAGGAGTGCGGATCGTGCAACACGCCGCTGTTCACCTGGTGAGACCAGAACTGGCGAGAAATCTGGAATGCTTCGTTGATCTCTACCGCCTTCTCGATACTAATGGAACCGTCCTTTTTCTGCGGCGTATAGTTCAGTTCCATGAGTGCCGAATGTCCGGTACCGGCGTTATTCCAGCCGTTTGAGCTTTCCTGCGCCACGCCATCGAGGCGCTCGACCATGGTCATTGACCAGTCCGGCTGAAGCTCTTGCAGATAGGTTCCCAGCGTGGCGCTCATGATGCCGCCGCCAATTAAAAGGACGTCCGTTTCCTGCTCTTTTGGTGCGTCAGCTTTCGCCGCCAAGGAGACGGTGTTCAGCCCCACGGCCAGAGAAAAGAGCATGGCAGTCATTTTTTTCATAATTTTGCCTTAGTTGAGTAGTGCTTGAAGCGTGGAAATTGCAGGTGAAAAAAGCTGCGGGGGGAACGGTAGCAACTTTTAAATATTGTTTAAAGGTTACGAAATTATTGTAATTGTGAAATTTAATGATGGATTGTTTGTGTGGGATTGCCGGATGAAACTGGCAAGGCGCGTTATTTCTGGTTACTATGCTGCACTTTGTGATCGCGCGCACGGAAGCCCGCCCTAATCTGCGAATTGTTATGTCATTACCCCATGCTTCTCTTTCCCGTGAAGACCAGGTCGCCACGGTGCTGCGTTCCCCTCAACTGCTGCTACGCGAAACGCTGGCAGGCGTAATTACCGCTCTGGCCCTCATTCCTGAGGTGATCTCCTTTTCCGTGGTCGCAGGCGTTGACCCAAAGGTCAGCCTGATTGCCTCTGTGGTGCTGTGTCTGACCCTTTCAGCGTTCGGCGGTCGTCGTGCGATGGTCACAGCAGCTGCGGGCTCCGTCGCGCTGGTGATTGGCCCGATGGTGCATCAGCACGGGGTGCAGTACATCCTGCCGGCGGTCCTGATGGCGGGGATAATCCAGATTCTGTTCGGCGTGTTCGGAATGGCGCGCCTGATGCGCTTTATTCCCCAGTCGGTGATGACCGGTTTCGTAAATGCGCTGGGATTGTTAATTTTCTTCGCACAGGTTCCCCACTTCTGGAGCCGCAGCCCGCTGATTGTGGGCCTGTTCGTGCTGACGCTGCTGATTGTGCTGTGGGTGCCGCGCTTTGTTAAAAGCATCCCGTCACCGCTTATTGCGATTGTACTGCTCACCCTGTTCACCGTGACCAGCGGACAGGTTCTCCCGACGGTGGGGGATGAAGGTTCTATGAGCAGTGGTTTGCCAGGGCTGACACAGCTGCTCGTTCCGCTGAACATGGAAACGCTCAGCATCATCTGGCCATGCGCGCTGAGTATCGCTTTTGTCGGCCTGCTGGAATCACTGCTGACGGCAAAACTGGTGGATGAACTGACCGCGACGACGTCCAGCAAACGCCGTGAAAGTATTGGTCTGGGCGCAGGGAATATTCTTGCCGGGTTGTACGGCGGGATCGCGGGCTGTGCCATGATCGGACAAACCATCGTCAACGTGGAGATGGGCAAAGGTCGCAGTCGCGTCTCAACTTTTGCAGCGGGCATGGTGCTGCTGGTGCTGGTCACCGCCCTCAGTGAGGTGATGGCAAAAATCCCGATGGCCGTTCTGGCCGGGATCATGGCGATTGTTGCCATCAAAACGTTTAACTGGCACAGCCTTCAGCCTGCCACGTTAAAAAGCGCGCCCATTGCCGAAACGGTTGTGATGCTGATTACCGTTGCAGCAACGGTTTCAACCGGTAACCTGGCCATTGGCGTGCTGGGCGGGATTATTGTGATGGCATTGCTTCCCGCCCGGCTCAAGCGTCGGCTTAAAGAAGAAAAATCGTTGCAAGCCCAAGAAAAATAAAGAAACCGCCGGTATCGGTGATGGCGGTAATCATCACGCTCGACCCCACCGCGGGGTCGCGCCCCAGTTTGGTCATCGTCAGGGGGATAATGACCCCCATCATGGAGGCCACCAGCAGATTCAGCACCATCGCCAGCATCATCACCCCGCCTAACGCCATATCATCGTACAGCCACCAGGTAATGCCGCCCATAATGCCGCCCCACACCAGGCCGTTAATCAGCGCCACCCCCATCTCCCTGAAGATCAGGAAGGCGAAGTTACCCGGCTGAATGTTCTCCAGCGCCAGTGCACGGACGATCATGGTAATAGTCTGGTTGCCGGTGTTGCCGCCAATGCCGGCCACAATCGGCATCAGCGAGGCCAGCGCGACCAGTTGTGAAATGGTGTGTTCAAAGCCGTCGATCACCCGGGAGGCGATAAATGCAGTGCAGAGGTTAATGGCGAGCCATGCCCAGCGGGTTTTCACTGCCTTGCCGACGGAGGCGTGGACGTCATCTTCGGCGCTGATCCCGCCGAGCGCACGTAAATCGTTATCGGTCTCTTCGTAAACCACGTCAACGATCTCATCGATGGTCAGACGCCCCATCAGTTTACCCACAGAATCGACGACCGCCGCGCTCACAAGGTCGTCACGTTCGAAGGTACGGGCCGCTTTTTCCGCGTCGTCTTCCGGGGAGAAGACCATCGGCTCGGTTTCCATCACCTCACTCACCCGCCGCTGGGTGCTGTTGAGCAGGATCGTTTTAAGCTCCAGCTCGCCAAGCAGGGTTTTATCCCGGGAGGTGACGAACAGCTTATCGGTGTTGTCCGGCATGCTGCCCAGGCGACGCAGATAGCGCTGCACCGTACCGAGAGTCACATCCGGGCGCACCATGATGACGCCAAACTCCATAATGGCGCCCACGCTATGTTTGTCATAGTGCATCACCTGACGCACGCGTGCCCGCTCTTCCGCAGGCAGCGAAGCCAGCAGTCGCCCGGTCAGGTTTCGCGGCAGGTGCTGAACGAGGTAAATCTGCTCGTCAATGTCCAGCGTCTGCAGGGCATCGAGGATATCCCGGTCGCTCATCTCATCAATGAGATCGTCCCAGACGTTTTCAGAGGCTTCCAGCAACACCTGCCCGCGCTCGTGATCCTGCACCAGCCGCCACAGGGCGTGACGCTCTTCCGAGGGGAGGGCTTCCAGGGTATCCGCCAGATCCGGTGGAGGTAAATGAGCAACCAGCGCACCTACCTCAGCAATATCGTCGGCCAGCGTGCCGACATCATATTGCTCAGCCAGGGTCAGTTTGCCCAGTAACGCAGAGGTGACCGCTTTATCCGTCGTGAGGAGCCAGATGAGACGCGCACGTTCCTGGTCGCGCTGCCTGGCACTGTTTTTCTTTAAAACCGACATTAATCATAAATCCATGAAATAAGTTGGCTTTAAGCATAGCGCGGAGATATGTAAATAAGAATAAACAACGGGGCGGGATGGAGAAAAAATCGGCATAACATGCACGATTTATCCCCTCTCCCCGTGGGAGAGGGTTAGGATGAGGGCTTCAGGCCGTGCGCGCCACCGCATCGCGAGACGCCGCATCGCGCTCTTCACCGGTCAGTTCGCTCAGCTTGCCGTCACGCATCTCCAGCAGCCGGTCGGCGTGAATGAAGTAGTGATCGTCATGGCTGATGGCAAAGATGGTTTTACCCATCGCCTGCATCAGCGGCAGCAGCACCTGGTAGAACTCGCGGCGGAAATGCGGGTCCTGATCCGCTGCCCATTCGTCCAGCAGGATGATGTCGCGCTCTTCCGCCAGGGCCAGCAGCAGCGCCACGCGCTTTTTCTGGCCTTTCGAGAGCTTCAGGTTGAGGATCTTGCCGTCCTGCAGCTCAAGCTTGTGCGACATCTGCAGATGCGCCAGCCACTTCTCCACCAGCGCCGGGTTAGCCTGTTGCCCTTCCGGCCCCAGCAGCTGATCGAAGAGCCAGACATCGGTGAATACCGCCGAGAACAGCTTGCGATAATCCTCAGGCTTCTCTGCGTTGAGCGCGCGGCCATCCAGCAGAATGTCACCCGATTGCGGCTGATATAACCCCGTCAGCAACATCGCCAGCGTCGATTTCCCGCTGCCGTTACCGCCAATGAGAAACAGCAGTTCGCCGCGATGAATCGTCAGATTGACCGGCCCCACGGAAAAGGCGTTGTCCTGGTAGCGGAATGTGACGTTACGCAGTTCCAGCGTTTGCCAGTTCGGGAAGGCCTGAGGGCGCGGGAACTCGGCTTTGAACGGCGCAAGGTCGAACTTTTTGAGCTTATTAAACGCCACCTGCGCGCTCAGCAAGGTGGGCAATGCGCCGACGGCAGAGAGCAGCGGTGTGCGCAAAAACAGCAGCGTCAGGGAGTAAGTTGCCGCTACATTGGTATCGGCCCAGCCCAGGCTGTTGGCCATCCAGAAGACCAGGCCAATCGCGCCCAGCATCATAATGTTCGACCAGTTAACCGCGCTCAGGTGGAAGGTATCAGCACGGATAATATGGTGCCGGTATTCACGCGCGTCCGGGATGTAGAGGTTGTTGAAGATATGCTCGGCACGCTCGCGGTTCAGGGTCAGCTCTTTACGCCCTTCCAGTACCGTCTGGTAATCGTTATAGAGTTTGTCCTCGGTTTCACGCAGTACCGCCATGTGTTTGTAGACGCGGGAAACCAGCAGAAAACCACCCCAGATGGTGATAGTAATCCACAGTGCCGTAACGGCCAGCATCTTGCTGGAGAGCCAGGCGAGATAGGCCGCCGAGCCAACGGTCAGGATAATGCCCTGCACCAGCTCCGGCAGACGGACAAACGCAATGGTGATGGCGCGCACGTCGCTCGTCAGTCCCGCCAGCAAAGAGGCACTGCCGAGTTGCTCGACGCGCTCCACCTGGGTATCCAGGATCCGCTTGATAAACTCGCTGCGCAGGCGGAAGACGAAATGATGCCCGAGAGCCGTCAGCGCCAGCTGGGAACCCAGCGTGACCGCCATCAGCAGCAATAATAGCCCCAGAAATTCCGGCAGAACGGACAGCGAGGTGTCGACCATTTCGATCAAACGCACGTTGATGAAGGCGATAAGACCAATACCTAATGCGGCGCTGGCAAGGCTTAGCGCCATTACCGCAATAAAGGGCCAGCGATACTGACGCCAGACAAGAAAAAGTAGTTGCATGCAGGCAATCCGGACAATAAAAATCAGCCAGCAGTGTAAACTGCCCTGCGTTTACATCAAGAATAATTCTTATTTTTGTTTGCCTGGCGCGGTCTGGCGGAAAGTCAGGTTAAAGCGGAACTCGCCCGTCTGCGGATGGACGCCAGGCTTCAGTGGCTGAATGCCGTGGTAATAGAGCCGCGACTCCCTGCCCCACACCACCACATCCCCATGCTCCAGCATCAGACGCTGGAGAGGATCGTTGCGGCGTAATCCGCCGAACTGGAATATGGCGGGCAGCCCCAGGGATACCGAGACGATCGGCGCACGCAGATCGGGTTCATCTTTATCCTGATGCAGCGAGAGTTTCGCCCCAACGCCATAGCGGTTGATAAGACAGGCATCCGGTTGAAAATCGGGATAGGTGGCCTCGACGGCGGCATCATGGCAGAGCGCCTGAAAAACCGCAGGCATGGGCGGCCAGGGCTTGCCGGTGACGGGATCGTCCGGGGCATAGAGATAGCCCCGTTCGTTGGTTGCCCATCCTGCCGTACCGCAGTTGGTCATCGCCACCGACATGGTGTAGCCGCCAGGCGTCACCATATGTCGGAATGGCGAAACGGCCGCGACGTCCTGGATCCCGGCCAGCAGCGCCGAGGCCCGGGAGAGTGCAAACCGGCGCAGGATCACCGCGCCAGGCGCTAGCGGCTCCTGCCAGGGTTCTGCATCCGCAAAGAGATCGAGCATTATCCCTCCTGATTCCTGGACTCACGTTTCAATAATAGCGCCTTTCGTTCCGTCCCCCAGCGATAGCCCGAAAGCGCTCCGTCCTGGCGTACGACACGATGACAAGGGATGACGATCGCCAGTTTATTTGCGGCACACGCTGCGGCCACCGCACGTACCGCGCCAGGTTTGCCAATCGCCTGCGCCACCTGCTGGTAGCTGGCTGTTTTACCGCAGGGAATATTGCGCAGGGCCTGCCAGACCTGCTGCTGGAAAGCGGTTCCGCGAATATCCAGCGGCAGAGCCAGCGGCACGCCACGGTTATCGATGGTATGGATAACCTGAGCAATACGTCGGGCAAATTCGCCTTCCAGCGGCGCGCGCTCCGCGTCCGGAAACAACGACAAAATCTCCTGGGTGACTTTGGCATCATCATCGCCCAGCAATATTGCGCAGATCCCCCGCTCGCTTTCACCCACCAGACAGCGGCCTAAGGCACACTCGCTGATGGCATAGCGCACTGCGACATCCCCTTTACGGTACTGCTTTGCCGTCATGCCCAGCGCGTCGTTGGCTTTACGATAGTAGCTGCTGCTGTCCGGAAACCCTGCCGCCAGCACGGCATCGGTTATTTTATCCCCGTGGGCGAGCGCATCGCGCAGGCGCTGCCCTCGCGCTGCCTGCTGCCAGGCTTTTGGCGTCATCCCGGTTACGGATTTAAACAGGCGGTGAAAATGGAAAGGACTCATGGCAACCTGCTGCGCCAGCATTTCCAGCGTTAACGCGGGATCCTGCTCCAGCAGGCGGCAGGCGCGCTCCACTTTTTCCAGCTTCTCTTCCTGCGGGTCGCGTTTGTCCGGTCGGCAGCGCTTGCACGGCCGAAACCCTGCCTGAACAGCATGGTGCACATCGGGGTAAAAGTGGACATTTTTACGCAGCGCGTGTCGGGCGCGGCAGGACGGACGACATACGATCCCTGTCGTCTGGACGGCAAAGACAAATTGTTCGTCAGCACGCGGATCGCGGGTCAGCACAGCCTGCCAGCGATCCTCATCGGTCATATAGGTCGGGTTTTTCATCATCGGCTCCTCTTACAAGCATACCTACAGCTTGCCTGAGCGCCAGCAATCAAAAACCCGCAACCTTGCTTTTTAATTCTTTTCGCTCACCAGGAAGCTGTCGAACTGCGGTGAACTCCAGGTCTTAAAGCCGTCGGCCTCTTTGGTGATCATATACACCGCCAGCCCTTGCTGGCGAACCACCTCTTTGGCTTTCTCAGTACCGAGCACCATTAACCCGGTATCCCAGGCATCGGCTTCCAGCGCCGTCGGGGCAATCACCGTAACCGAGACCAGATTATGCGTAATGGGTCGCCCGGTCTGGGGGTCAATGACATGCGAGATCCGCTTCCCGTCGAGCTCGTAATAGTTACGGTAGCTGCCGGAGGTGCTGATGCCATGGCCGTTAATATCGACAATCGCCTGCACCGCATTTTGCTGGTCGGTTGGTTTTTGAATCGCCACACGCCACGGTTTGCCGCTGGCGTTCATCCCCCGGCTGACCAATGCGCCCCCCACGGAGACCAGATAACGCGGGATGCCTTCCTGAGCCATCAGTGCGGCCAGATGATCCGCCGCATAACCTTCCCCGACTGTCGACAGGTCAACAAACAGGTCGGGGATGTCTTTTTGCAGATACTGCTGCCCGTACTGGTTGATCACCGTCAGGTGCTGAAGCCCTGTCCGGGCACGGGCGTCGTCAATGGCCGCCTGATCGGGGGTGGTCACCGGCTGCTTATTTGGGCCGAATCCCCAGAGGTTAACTAACGGCCCCACGGTCACGTCCATCGCACCGTGGGTTTTATAGCCCACGCGCATCGATTCGGTCACGATATCGGCCATCTCCTCGCTCACCGGCCACAGGGACGTGCTGGTAGAGAGGTTAAAGCGCATCAGCGCCGAGTCGTTTTTGTAGGTGGATAGCAGCTGATCGTCGGCATCCAGCTGAGACTGAATTTTGCCGCGAAGTTCTTCTGCGCGTGCTTTATCAAGGTTCATTACGCTGACGCGCCAGAATGTCCCCATCGTTTTGCCTTCCAGCACCGTCGCCGCTGGCGCGTCGGTGTGTGCCGCTGGCGTGGAAGAGTCACATGCGGTCAGGAAAAAAAAGGTTGCCAGGACGCTGGCGCGTAAAAAAGTCATGTCCATTCATTATTATCCTCATGCCAGGGCGGCAAGAGTACACCAAAACGCGGGAATTGAAAGGCCTTAAAAAAGGCAATAAAAAGGGGCCAGCCGGCCCCTTTGTTACACTGAAAAGCGATTAGAACTGGTAAACCAGACCCAGTGCTACGATATCGTCAGTGCTGATACCTGCGTTACGGGTGAACTCTTTGTCATCCAGCAGGTTGATTTTGTAGTCCACGTAGGTAGACATGTTTTTGTTGAAGTAGTAAGTCGCACCAACATCAACATATTTCAGCAGATCCTGATCGCCGTAACCTTCAATGTCCTTACCTTTGGACTACAGGTATGCCACGGAAGGACGCAGGCCGAAGTCGAACTGGTACTGAGCAACCACTTCGAAGTTCTGCGCTTTGTTAGCAAAGCCGTAAATATCGCTGCTGCTCTGAGAGTTGCCGAAACGGGTTGCGTTGTAGGTCTGGGAGTATTGCGCCGCCAGGTAGATGTTGTTGGCGTCGTATTTCAGACCACCAGAATAGACTTCAGCGCGATCGCCTTCGCCTTTCAGCGCAGGGTTAGCGGTGTTGTTCTGGTCAGCAGTACGTTTGGAAGAAGACATTGCACCACCGATGCTGAAGCCTTCACCCAGGTTATAGGTCAGGGATGCACCGTAACCGTCACCGTTCTGTTTCAGGGTGCTGCGGCCGGTGTCGTTTTCACCGCTTACGCTGCCGTTTTTACCCTGATACTGCAGAGCAAAGTTCAGGCCATCAACCAGACCGAAGAAGTCCTGGTTACGGTAAGTTGCTACACCGTTAGCACGGGATTGCAGGAAGTTATCTGAACCATAAGTGTCGCCGCCGAATTCTGGCAGAACGTCAGTCCAGGAGGTTACGTCGTAGATCACGCCATAGTTACGACCATAATCGAATGAACCCGCGTCAGCGAATTTCAGACCCGCGAACGCCACACGCGTCCAGGCCTGGTTGTCGCTTTCAGTCGTGTTACCCTGAATCTGGTATTCCCACTGGCCGTAACCGGTCAGTTGATCGTTAACCTGAGTTTCGCCTTTGAAGCCAAGACGCATGTAGGTCTGGTCGCCATCCTGACCGTCGTCATCAGAGAAATAGTGCAGACCATCGACTTTGCCGTACAGATCTAATTTGTTGCCGTCTTTGTTATAAATTTCAGCCGCATTTGGGCTTTGTTGAATAAATCAGATTTCGGGTAAGTCTCCCCCGTAGCGGGTTGTGTTTTCAGGTAATACGCACGCTTTCAGGCATACCTGCTTTCGTCATTTTGTTCAGCGCTCGTACCAGGGCCATAGCCTCCGCAACCTGACCATCGTAGTCACGCAGCGTCAGTGAACCCCCGAACAGCTGTTTTACCCGGTACATCGCCGTTTCCGCTATCGAGCGACGGTTGTAATCTGTTGTCCATTTCCACCGCGCATTACTCCCGGTCATTCGCTGATTAGCCACTGCACGGTTACGGTCTGCATATTCACCGGGCCAGTAACCCGCACCTTTTCGGGGAGGGATAAGCGCGCTGATTTTCTTACGCCGCAGTTCATCGTGACATAGCCGGGTATCGTAAGCGCCATCGGCGGCGGCTGACCTGATTTTCCGGTGGGTTTGCCGGATAAGACCCGGGAAGGCTTCTGAGTCCGTCACATTGTTCAGCGACAGGTCAGCGCAGATGATTTCATGTGTTTTACTGTCAACGGCGAGATGCAGCTTACGCCAGATACGGCGGCGTTCCTGGCCATGCTTTTTGACTTTCCACTCGCCTTCACCGAAGACCTTCAGCCCGGTGGAATCAATCACCAGATGCGCGATTTCACCCCGGGTGAACGTTTTGAAACTGACATTAACCGACTTTGCGCGCTTGCTGACACTGGTGTAATCCGGGCAGCGCAACGGAACATTCATCAGTGTAAAAATGGAATCAATAAAACCCTGTGCAGCCCGCAGGGTCAAC
>NZ_LNII01000013.1:0-20503 GCF_001463365.1 Enterobacter sp. 50793107
GCCTTTAGCCAAATCCGTTTATCTCAAAACCATATTTTATTTATCGATGGTATCGATATCCGACCTTCCTCAATTCCATACGATGATTATCTAGAATGTATCAAAGGATTAGCTCACGCCGTTTGGGAGATTAATAATGATTTCTTCCCAAGTATAAAAGGAGGGAAAGGGAGAATGAAAGCAGTTCTTTTGATCAGACCAGATATTTTTGAATCCATAGGATTACAAAATCAAAATGCAAAGATAAGAGATAATTCAGTATTTCTGGACTGGCGGACAGAATATGTCAACCACCGTAACTCTCAATTATTTGAGGTTCTAGATCATCTGCTTGGGACTCAGCAAAAAATGGCACTTGAAAAAGGGCAAGCCTGGGACCATTATTTCCCTTGGGACTCACCCAATGTTCGGGATGATTATAACCACCCCACATCATTTATTAATTTTCTTCGTTGGTCCTATTATCGACCAAGAGATATATTGCGAATGCTCGAGATTATTAAATCACACGCCAACGGTGATGGCGGGAAAAATCAATTTACTCTAGATGATTTTGAAAATCCTAGTATGCAAAGAGATTACTCTAACTATTTACTCGGGGAAATAAAAGATCATTTATCATTTTATTATGGAAGTGATCATTATGAGATTTTTTTAAAGTTCTTTGAATTCCTCTCAGGAAAAGACACTTTCGATTATGCTGAATATCTCTTAGCATATAAACAACTTGAAACTCACATTGGCTCCATTTCCACTCCAAAGCCAAAATTCATGACAACCGCAAACGACTTCCTACAATTTCTGTTTGATCTTAACGTAATATGTTATATAGAAACAACCGAAGATAATAATAGATTTATACGTTGGTGCTTTAGAGAAAGAAGTTATGCAAATATTTCACCGAAAATAAAAACAGGAATGAAATATCAGATATTTTATGGTTTGGCAAAATCATTAAATGTCGGAAAGGTATTAAAAAAATAAAAATTAAATGGCGAGTGGAAATCACTTGCCATTCATCTAATAGCACTGATAATGATACATAAGGGGCAGGCATGCTATATAAGTATCCCTTCAAAACGGACCATCAACTTTTACGGAGTCTCTGGCACTCCAACTTCCGCTCTTGGCACGAAGCGGACAAGTGCCTGACATAACTGTTCCGTCAGGAGCGAAGCTCAACCATCAAGCATGATAAAATCGACATTGAGTGCATGCGACTTCACCCTCTAACCAGATTCACTCGGGTAAAATCAGATTCTGACAAGGCTTTTACTATTGCCCCTGATCATCCTGCACGTAAAATAATCAGACACTTATGGAAAGAGATGCATTATGGATATTGCTCTGCTTAACAGGGGCTGTAACAGAAAATGGTCAGATACGATGGTGAATCTGGAAGCCCGAAAACTGTTCGAAACAGCAAATCGGTTGTCAGCATTTTATTTGCATGATGCCCTGACGCGTATCGAATTTGTCGAGGAGATAAAACAGGTCGTAGAAAAGGAGCAAGATGGATACGATGGGTCGTCCAGGACGCAGAGTGTTAAACTTTATGTTTTCTCCAGAAATGCCAGGATTTGTAAGACAGGACTGGCGGCTGAATAAATACAACGATGATGATAGTGATGAGTATTGATATTCCACCACCCACAACGGTTTCTTTCGCAGCAAACAACATAAGTAGGATAAAAACCATCAGGCAAGATGATGTTATCCATAAAACAACCCTGAATCGATTAGCCAGATCCTGAATTGCTTCCCCCAATGTTCCACCATAGCTTTCAACGTTGTTCTTAATCTTCTGCAAGTCAGATCGCGTAAAGCCAGAACTCAACAAAGCCTCTTCAGTAACATCCATATTGTCCTCTCAGCAAATCTTAACTGGCGATGCTGCCCGCAATCATACTGATCAACATTCACGCATTCCAGCCAAAACGGTTTCTGTCTATCTGAAACGAACCACCGTTATCCGGAATCTTTGCCATTAAACTCAGCTAAGCCACAAACAACCACAATTCTCCGCTGCGCAGCCTGAAGATGCCAGCTCGTTGTGTACAGCAAAAGGTCATTAGCCGCTTAAAGAAAGGATAAAGGGGCTCCGATGAGCCCCTTTGTAGATGTCATTGCGATCAATTCGTGGTTTCTATTTTAGGCGGTTGCCAGGTGCCATCCAGAATGGCTTGTTCGCCCCAGTACGCTCGAATGTACAGTGAGAATGTACCGTCTGGTGCGGGTAACCAGTTATTGAGTTTATCCTCTGAAGGCCGGGTTTTGCTCACATACAGCGTCAGGGAGCCGTCATCATTAAATTTCAGATTTTTATTTTTTGTCCCCAGCGAGTAGCGATTCAGTTCGTTAGGGCTGAAAAGGTGTTTACTGTTATAGAGGGTTAAAGACCAGAAGCCTTTCACCGGCGGAAGCTGACCTTTCGGGAAGGTGACGGTGTAGTTATGTGCACCAGAGAGCTGGGCACCGGCAGCGTCATTATCCGTGTAGAAATATTGCGTTTCGTTCGGCTTATTATCGAACATATTCGATTTTGAAGTGCCGGTCCGGTTGTAATAATCGACCCCAAATTCAGCGTTATTTTTTGAGCGGTTCCAGCCATTACCCGCCGGTACACCGTTATGTTTCCATTTGAAAAACTCGGCGATAACCGTTTTATCCGTCTCGACTGCTGTTTCATCCATCCACTTGCGGATTTCAGGGTTTTTCTTACCCATTTCGACAAGGTGACGGTATTGGGCATACATGGCTTCTTCACCCGGTAACGGTGGCACTTTATTCAACACATTCTCAAGCTGATCGAAGAACTTTTCGGGTATAACCCACTTCGTTTCACCTGCGTTGGGATCGGCTTTTTCACCGATAGACGGTAATTTCGAATAGTCGTAGGTTTTCATTTTGCCGTCAAACTGACTTAACGGATAAGTCATGACCTCTTTGATCGGTGCCTGAATCGCCGCTCTGTCTTCGGCCGTGTCATCCATCTGGATACGCGGTATCACGTTTGCCATTTCCGTTGAAGAGCGGATGATGCCGTTAATGCCTTTCGGCGTTTCGCCTTTCCAGTCAGGTCCGACTAACAAATAAAAGCCAGGTTTAGTGCCATAGGGCTTACCGACGTTACCAATTTGATCGGTTCGTGCATCATAAATGGCGTAAACCCAGAAGCGGTCGCCAAAGTCTGGCACCTGTAGCACAACCGGTTCTTTATCCAACTCAAAGAAGCCCAGACCGTAAGCCACGTCCTGATTCGGACAGGTTACGAAGGTTTCTTCAGGCTTGATGTAATCCGTCAGCATACTGAGCTGCCCCATTGGTGCAACCGGCACCATACCGCCATTCAATGCGGGCTCGGGCGCCTTCGTAATTGTCGCGCGTCGGTTGAACTGATTGACCATCGGCCAGCCCCAGATATAAGCCTGCTGCGCTATTGCCTTCACGTAGGCTTCTGGCATCTGCACGTCTAAAGAGGGTTGATTAAGCTGATCGAAACGCGTGGGATGCTGAATAGTGAGTGGTGCGCTCTCGGCAAAAACGTTGGCACTCAGGGCCAGGGCAGTAAAAAGTGCCAGTGTTTTTAATTTACTCATCGTAAGGTCCTTATTTGTTTGTCTGAACCAGATCGTCTGGTACCCAGGTTTGATCGTAAAAACCGTCTTCTGTGCCGTAGAGACGCAACGCCACAAGGAAATTACGATTAGGCACGGTTTTGATAAAAGCGGCATCGTCTACGCCATCCGGCTTGTTCGGGCCGAACCAGAGATCAATGGAACCGTCGCTGTTTTTCGGGATGTTGTAGTAGCCGTTTGTAGAAGGTAATAACTGGTCCGTTTCAGGCATGGTACCGTCGGTAATATTGTAGGCGGTGACCGCCCAGAACAGCGCAGCGGGTGGATTCGGTGGTAAATGCAACTTATAGGTGTTGCTTCCATCAAGGAACTTGCCGGTATTATCTTTTACCGCATAGGGATATTTTGAGCCGGCACCGGTTGTATGCATGACCATAGCTGCGGCGCTGGAATAGGCGATCTGGAAGAATGCCGCACGCTGGTTGGCATCCAGCGTTCCGTACTGCATCCACTCTGCGGTTGCCCCGGCCCAGGAGTTCTCCCACTGGCGGTCTTTGTAGTAGAGCTGACGCTGATCGTCACGCCCCACCTGTCGGCGAGCCAGTATCATTCGCGGCGCAGTCGTAACCGCTTTGTTGAGCATTTCCTGCTGCTTCGCCGTTGGGGCGAATGGCTTTCCTTTAACAATCCCGATGCTTAACAACGCGCTACGTGTTTCCTCTGGAATCGCTGTTAACGGCTCATAATCCACGAAGGCTTTCAGCTTTTGCCAATAACTGGCATCGGTTGGATACATCATATTGACGCGTTTACCGCTGGCATCCGGGAACTGCATCGGCTTCACGTCTTTCTCAACATCCCAGAGGGGATAAATGCGCGTCGTTTCGGCATTTTTAACCGCCGGGATGGGGTCAGGTTTACCGTCGCCTTTGCCCATAATGGTTCTGAAGAAGAGAAACACATTGTAAGTCGATGATTTAAAGGCGTAATAACCCTGCGGCACAGGGCCCTCATAATCAGGGGGTAATAACAGATACAGCCCACCGCGAGCCCGATCCGGGCCGATGGCACCCACATCGGTAATGGTTTTCTGGAAGAAATCGGTAAACATACCGATGACGTTCGCCGGGGCTTTAATCACCAATGGGCCCGTTTCTTTCAGATCAAGGTAACTCATCGAATAGATGACATCTCCGTTTGGCGTTGGAACCACCGCCCGGCTATCCATGCGCTCTTTCCAGATAGGGAGAACGTTATAGCCTTTACCAAACGCCGCTTCAGAACCGTCGCGTAGCCCAATGGTGTTCAGAAGGGGCAGGGTTTGAATGTAGGCCTGGATAGCGTCCTGATAATACAGTTCATCGCTGAGCGATTGTGCCTCGTCCTGAGCCAGCCAGTTGCCGTTATTCAGTTGTTTCATCAATGGAGAGAGCGGGGCATCGGCAGCAACAGCGTGGTGGGAAAAAGTCAATGCCAGCAAAACTGCAGAGGCTATCACATGAACCTTCATAAGCGTTTCCTGATTGAGTGAGCAGAAGAAACCAGCGGCATATGCCTTTGAAACGCTTAAGCACATCCTCGTCTGGCACTGATACATGTCAAATGCCATTTAAGAATAGTTAACTTTTCAAAAATGTAACCTTAAGAGTTGTTTAATAATAAATTTACGCAACGATCGGGTTTTCTTTTTTTCTCCAGGCAGGGTAACGTTATGCGACATTGCGGAACGGGAAGGCTGGTCTATGCTCAACAGGATTGCGTCTGCCTGAAAAATAATGAGAGTGCGGAACGTTGCTGTGTATTTAATGTATATACCACGTCGTTAAAAAGGGTAATACAGCCTGACGGTAGCAGGGTGATGGCAAAAAAGAACGCGGAAGTAAAATTATCATTCGATAACAGGAAAATAGCATATGAGAAAAACGGCGTTGTTTTATTTGATAACGTTTCTTTCACCCGCAACGCAGGCCAGCGCACTCTATTTCTATGAGATTGGAACCGAAGATGTCGCGCTTGCCGGTGCGGGCCAGGCTGCACGTGCTCAGGACGCGTCCACAATCGTGACCAACCCGGCGGGCATGACGCGGCTTCCCGATCATATGTTTACCGGGGGTTTACAGGCCATGGATGGTGATATTTCCTATGACCTGGATAATGCGTCTGGTCGCAAAAGTCCCGGTAATGTGTTGAATTTATTCCCCAATGCAAGCGCCTTTTATTCGCAAAAAGTCAATGACAGACTATATGCCGGTGTAGGTTTATATGGCAATTATGGTCTGGGAATTGATTTTGGTAACTGGGCCGGCGATCGCCTTATTAAAAAAAGCTCAATGGTTGCAATGACATTAAGCCCGTCCCTGGCTTATAAGCTCAGCGACCGAGTTTCCGTGGGGGGATCCGTTAATGTAAATTATGGATTCCTTTCGCTAACGCGTAATGTCGACGATACCGACGTAAAAGAGAAAGATCATGACTGGGTAATGAGCTACCGTCTGGGATTATTAATGGCGCTTACCGATCAAACGCGTGCGGGTATCACCTGGAACAGTAAAGCGGACTATGATTTTAATATTGATGCGAAAGCCCGTTTCCCGAATTTACCCAACGTGGAATATAAACTCCCGATTTCTGCGCAGGTCAGGGCGCCTCAACAAATCATGTTTAGCCTGGTGCATGATATATCCCAAACGTGGTCAATAATGGGTGACCTTGGATGGCAGGACTGGAGTCAGTTTGGGAGTCCACAGATTACGGTTGCCGGACAGCAAACCGCTCATAAAAATCGCCTCAAAGACTCCTGGCATGCCGCGCTTGGGTTGCAATATCGTCCAACAGAACAGTGGCGAATCAATGCCGGGGTAGCGTTCGACAGTACGGTCTATGAGTCACAAAATGATGTTGCGCTTTCATTACCTACCGGCGATGAGTGGCGTTTTGCGACCGGTGCGCAGTATCAAATAACACCGCAAAGCAATATTGGGTTCGCCTTATCGTACTTACACATGCAGTCTTCCCGCGTCCAGTCGCCAGAATACCTAAAAGGAAGCTATGACGATCCGCACCTGTGGTTTGCGAGTGTCAATTACAGCTATCAATTTTAACGTTGCAACATCCTTGAGTGATGGGGGGCTGGGCACCCTCTGTCCGCTTTGCAGCAAAAGAGGTCAGGTGTAATACCGCCTCTTTATGTCGTTAGCGAACGCGGACTGCCGAGATAAAGCCGCTGCTGTTTCCAGTATTCGATACCGCCTAAAATACTGTCCGCCCTGATCCAGGCTCTGGCAATCAGGATGTGTAAATGCGGTGCATTCAAAGCACTAACCATCTGTGAGCTGTCGTTTAACAGTTGCACGATATACGTCACCGCATAGTCTCCTGAATCAACATATCCATCTCTTCGCTGTCTTTCCTTAAATACACTTTCGCTACCCTTAGGCCAGCGACGCCGCAGAGCGGAAAGGAGGGTATTGACGTAATTAATATTCGCCAGCACCAGGTCGGCAATGCGGTCTTCTTCACGCGCAGTGCTGCGTTCAATCAGATAGAAACCTGGAATTGCAGGGCCGTACGGGGTAAAAAAACTCGGCGGACTATTCTCGCGGTAGAGTAAATACCAGACATCGCCAAAGGAAAAAGCCTCTTCATCGTAAAACAGCGTGCCCAGGCGAATGGACTGCATTTGCATCCTTCCATGCAGATACAGCGGCAATTTATTGTTCTCAAGCTTCATGAAATACCGCCGGAATACGCTACATCCCTTTTCGCCCAGACGTCGAAACGGTTTACTTTGCCAGAGTCGCCATTGTTGCCTCCGCTCGTGGATATCAAGCAGACAGGCAAACGCGTCTATTTGCTCATCAAGTGAGAGTCTGCGTGAGCTTTTTAACCACCGCACAAAATAAAACAGAAGCGCTTTTACAGGTTTTCCTTCAGCTCGGATCAGGGCGGTGCTGTTCACTTTTCTGTTTTTTTCGTGCGATGATTTTAGATAGTTTTGTAACCATAACGCCCCGGCAATAAACCCACGGGAGTAGTAAATCTCTGCTTCGAAAGGCACCAACATATCGTCGTCTTCCAGTTGGCGTTTCAAATAACGGAGCTGTTCCTCGGCTAGTTGGCCAAGACCGATAGAGCTGGCCAGACGAGTGCCGGTAAGGTACTTTTCTTTCTTGGTAGGGGAGTAATAATCTGCCAGGGCCGTACGCCACCAGTCGCCATTCTCTTCGGTATCTTTAACCGTTTTACGAGGGGTCCCCAGCAGGGATGACAGTAATGCTAACGTGGGTCCGTGCTGAATCTTCATACCGCCGAAAGCGTATTGCCAGTAGACTCTCGGCTCGCGATTTTCATGTTCTTTGAGTCGCCAGAACTCTTCTTCAACGCTGGGGCGGTGGTCAATCCAGACTAATCGCGTCGAGCGCTTCCCATTCCAGCGATCGCGGATCCAGTGATTAATGTCGAAATGGTCGGTACCACTGTAGCCTGCGACAACCATTAAATCGGCCTGATTTGTTACCTGTTCGAGGCGTATTTTGAAGGCTTCGGGTAGCCCATGCTCCAGGTCGGCAAGTGTTGCACCAAGTCCTGTACAGCCGTGTTCAATTGTGCCGTGCACTTTGATGATACCCCAGTCTTCACCGTATTCCCGGTGCAGGATGTCCAGGGTTTTGGTCGCGGGGTCAATCACATGCACAGGGATCTGATGACAACCAGCCTGCTCGATACAGTCATCAAAATTAGTGGTGATACACCAGCCCCGGTGCTTGATCAGGTAATCGGCAATCAGATGATGATTCGCATTTGGGGGACGTTGGGAAAAGATACGCAGCAGTTCCCGGGCGGCACCGCTACGCTCGACGCCTTCAATGGTTGAAGGTTCAAACGCTTTATCAAGAACATGCTCCAGACGTGGCAGGCTTCGCCCCATCCACTGCTCACATTGACCAAATACCGTTTTAATTTCGTCAGCCGCGTTGCTGTCAAGCAAGTGGTCAAGCAGGGCTTCCGTGAGTTCGTATCCTCCTGGGAGCCGTGAAGGGGAATCAATGGAGATCCCCGCGCCAACCATCAACACAACTTTGCCAGGACAGGGGCGTTCGGGAGTGAAACCCTTCCAGCCAAACCACCAGTCGTCCATCTCCATCGTTTTTCCTTCGTCACCGCAGAAATATTATTAATGCATTAATTTATCCGGCAATTCAAATCGCCGCCCCAAAACGCCCCACCGCAGTGCACACCCCCCAAACCCGCTCCCCAAAACAGTGAAACCCAACCCGCAGCAATCCACAACCTACTAAAAAACAAAGCAAAACCATCCTGGCACACCCCTTGCTTAATCAACCGTGAAAGGGCAGCACACCACAATTTGAACAATAGCTGGCTAGGGTTCCGGTTCACCACGGTGAATGGCTGGTCCAAGAGCTGGCGACCTCTGAGAGGTTACACGGCGGGACAAAAGCCCGGGAGACAGCAGCACCAGACGGTGTCGCGCTGCCCCCTAATTTTGTGCCACTCAGAGGTCAAGCATGAAAAAAACGCCATTACTCCGCTCTCTTGTACTGTCGCTGGCAATGCTGGTCAGTCTCCCCACGTTCGCCGCTGTGAAAAAAGAGTTCAACGTCTGCTGGACCATCTACGCCGGGTGGATGCCCTGGGGCACCATCAGCAGTAGCAAAATCATCGATAAATGGGCCAGCAAATACGGCATCAAAATCAACGTTGTGCAGCTCAACGACTATATCGAATCCATCAACCAGTATACCGCAGGGCAGTTTGACGGCTGCACCATGACCAATATGGATGCGCTGACCATACCAGCCGCGGGCGGGGTAGACACCACGGCGCTGATCCTCGGTAGCTACTCGGAAGGCAACGACGGAGTAGTGATGAAAGGTAAGGGCAAAACCCTGAAAGATCTGAAAGGGATGAAGGTCTACCTGCCTGAGCTTTCTGTGTCTCACTATCTGCTGGTGCGCGGTCTGGAAAAAGCCGGGCTCGCAGAGAAAGACGTCACCGTGGTGAATACCTCGGACGCAGATATCGTCTCTGCGTTCGGGACCGCCAGTGTGCAGGCTGCGGTGGCGTGGAACCCGCAGCTTTCCGTCATCAAAGGCACGCCAAACACCACCGAAGTGTTCAGCTCCTCGCAGGTACCGGGTGAGCTTATCGACATGATGGTGGTCAACACCGAGACCCTGAAAGACAACCCGGCGTTGGGCAAAGCGCTCACCGGCGCCTGGTACGAGATGATGGGGCTGATGAAAGCGCAGGATGCCGGCGCGCTGAATGCGATGGCCGCTGCCTCCGGGACCGATCTCGCCGGGTATCAGGCGCAGCTCAAAACCACCCATCTGTTCTATAGCCCGCAGGACAACATGGCGTTTGTCACGTCGCCGGATCTGGCGAAAACCATGCAGCGCGTGGCGTCGTTCTCCTTCGACAAAGGGCTGCTGGGCGAGGGCGCGCAGAGCGCCGATTTTATCGGTATGCGCTTCCCGGGCAATGTCACGGTGGGCGATGCCAGCAACGTGAAACTGCGCTTTGACGACAGCTTCGTGAAAATGGCCGCTGCCGGCACGCTGTGATAACGGACGGAGTCTCCATGCGACAAATTAATCGCCATCCCACTCCCGGCATGCGGCTGATGCTCGTGATGCTGCCTTTTGTCCTGCTGCTGGCCGCCTACTTTTTTGGCTCGGCGGTCAGGCTGGAGGCCAACCCGCAGGACAAGCTGCTGCCCGGCCTGCAACAAATGCTGGACGCGCTATCCCGGATGGCGTTGACCCCGGATAAACGTAGCGGTGAATACCTGTTCTGGGTCGATACCCTGGTGAGCCTCGCGCGTCTGCTGGCGGGGCTGGCGATCGCCTCACTGATCGGCCTGTGCATTGGCGTTACCTCGGGCGTGTTTCCGCTGTGGCGTGCATCGCTCTCGCCGCTGATGACGGTGCTGTCGATGATCCCGCCGCTGGCAATACTCCCGGTGCTGTTTATCGTTTTCGGGCTGGATGAGCTGTCGAAGGTGATGCTGATTGTCATCGGCATCACCCCGATGCTGGCGCGCGATCTGGAGCACCGCGCCTGTGAAATCCCAGCGGAGATCCTCATCAAAGCCCAGACGCTGGGGGCCAGTAGCTGGACGCTGGTGCTGCGCGTGGTGCTTCCGCAGCTGCTCTCCAGGCTGCTGACCTCGCTGCGCCTGCTGCTCGGGTCGGCATGGCTGTTTCTTATCTCGGCGGAGGCTATCTCCTCTACCGCCGGGCTGGGATACCGCATTTTCCTCGTACGGCGCTACATGGCGATGGACGTGATTATCCCGTACGTCCTGTGGATCACCCTGCTGGCGTGGCTGATGGATCTCGCCCTGCGGCAGCTGCATAAAACCTGTTTTTCCTGGGCGGAAGGAGGGAAGGCATGAGCTTTATCACCATCAACAATATCTGGCAGGAGTACGGCGACCATGTGGTGCTGGAACGCCTGAACCTGCAGGTGAAAGAGGGCGAGTTCTGCTCAATGGTGGGGGCGTCCGGCTGCGGAAAATCCACCTTCCTGCGTCTGCTGCTTGGTCAGGAAGCGCCCAGCCGGGGAGTGATCACCCTCGATGGCAAACCGCTGCGCGCCGAGCCGGACAGCAGCCGCGGCGTGGTGTTTCAGCGCTACTCCGTTTTCCCGCACCTCAGCGTGCTGGATAACGTCGCCATCGGTCTTGAACTGCCGCAATCGCCGCTGTTCGGGCGGCTGTTTGGGGCCAAAAAGCGCGCCGTGCGTGAACGGTCGGCGGAGATGCTGGAAAAAGTCGGCCTCGGGCACGCGCTGGATAAATATCCCGCCCAGCTCTCCGGCGGCATGCAGCAGCGCCTGGCCATTGCTCAGGCATTCATCATGCAGCCGCGCGTGCTGCTGCTCGATGAGCCGTTTGGCGCGCTGGATCCGGGGATTAGAAAAGACATGCACGCCCTGTTGCTGCAGCTGTGGGGCGAAACCCGCATGACCGTCTTTATGGTCACCCACGATCTGTCTGAAGGCTTCAACCTCGGCACCCGGCTACTGGTGTTCGACAAAGTGCGCCTCGACCCGCAGGCACCGAATGCCTACGGCGCGCGCATTACCTACGACATTCCGCTCAACGAGACGCGGCTCTCCGCTCTGAGCGGAACCACGCCCGACAACGTTTATGCCTTAAGGGGGTAACAGTGAATACCATGACGATTTTACGTGAAGAGACCCTTCCCGGCGGGGGACACCTCTCGTTTGTCCTGAAGCGCGGACAGATCCTGCGCATGACAGATACGGAAGGCGGTGCCAACGTCAGCCTGCTGATGCTCAACCCGCACGAGAAAAGCGAGCGGCTGAACCTGCCCGACACGCTGAAAGGCCAGCACACCGCGCGCCTGACCGCCGGACACTGCTTTTACTCCGACATGGGCCGCGTGCTGGCGGGTATTACCGCCGACACCTGCGGCTGGCACGACCCGTTTGGCGGCGTGCTGAATGCCGCCGAAGTGGCGGAAAAATACGGTCAGGGACGTTATCAGGAGCTGCGCAACGGTTTCTACCGTAACGGTACGGATAACCTGCTGGTGGAGATGGGCAAGTGGGATCTCAACCTGGAAGATCTGCTGATGGTGGTCAATTTCTTCAGCAAGGTCACCGTGGAGGACAACGGCCAGTTCCGCTTCCACAGCGGACATTCGCAGCCGGGCAGCTACGTTGAGCTGTTCGCGCCGATGGACACGCTGATTGTCATGACCGCGCTACCGCACCCGATGGATCCCTCCCGGGAGTACGCCCCGCGCCCGGTACAGCTGAGCTGGCGGCAGGCGGAGGATGAAGAGGGGGCGATTAACGCCCTCCTGACGCGCCCGGAAAACGAACGCGCCATCACTAACACTCAACGTTTCGCCCTGTAAGGAGCCGTGTATGACCGTTGCCAGCGAAAAACATCCCCAGCATGCCAGCTTCCGCCACGTTATCCCGGCGGGGGAACCGTATCTGTTTGAAGTGAAAAAAGGCCAGACGCTACGCCTGCTCGACCTGGAGGGCAACCAGGCGGTGGACACGCTGTTTTACAATGCGGACAACCCACGTGAGCGCTACGACGCACAGCGCACGCTGCGCCGCCAGAACAACGCTTATCTCACCCACGGCAGCGTGCTCTACTCCAACCTCGGTAACCCGCTGCTGACCATCGTGGCTGATACCTGCGGGCGTCACGATACCCTCGGCGGCGCCTGCGCGCAGGAGAGCAACACCGTGCGTTATGCTCTCGATAAACGTCATATGCACAGCTGCCGGGATAACTTTCTCTGCGCCTGCCTGCACGATGGCCGCCTGCAAAAGCGCGATATTGCCGCCAATATTAACTTCTTCATGAACGTGCCGGTGACTCCGCAGGGCGGGCTGACCTTTGAGGACGGTATCTCCGCGCCGGGGAAATATGTCGAGTTGCGCGCCGAGTGCAACGTCATCGTGCTGATCTCCAACTGTCCGCAGCTTAACAACCCGTGCAACGGCTGGAATCCAACGCCAGCAGAGGTGCTGGTATGGAACTGACACCCACCCGCTGGCAGCGCCTGCGCCAGGCCATTTATCGCTTGTTTGCAGTCCGCGCCGGACGCATTCTGCCGTAACCGCTTTTTCCCCATGGACGACCATGGGTGAGCCGATTTTCGGCGGGACGACCCGCCACGATTGAGTCTGACCTATGTTGACGACACTCCTGATTGCAAACCGCGGGGCGATTGCCTGCCGCATTCTGCGCACCCTGCGCGCCATGAACATCCGCGGCGTGGCGGTCTATTCCGAAGCCGATCTCAGCAGCCTGCATATCCGGGAAGCGGATGAGGCGTTGAGCCTGGGCGAAGGCCCGGCGGCGAACACCTATCTGGTGAGCGAAAAGATCATCGCGGCCGCCAGAGCCAGCGGTGCGCAGGCCATTCATCCGGGCTACGGTTTTCTGTCGGAAAACGCCGCATTTGCCGAAGCCTGCGAAGCCGCAGGCATTGCGTTTGTCGGCCCCACGCCGGAACAATTGCGCCTGTTTGGCCTGAAACATACCGCCCGCGCGCTGGCGAAAGCGCACGGCGTGCCGATGCTCGAAGGCACCGGGCTGCTGGCTAACGTCGATGAGGCCGTTCACGCTGCGGCGGTAGTGGGCTACCCGGTAATGCTGAAAAGCACCGCGGGCGGCGGCGGGATCGGCATGCGCGTCTGTTACCACGCGGAAGAGCTGCGCGACGCCTTCGATGCCGTGGTGCGCCTGGGCAAGAATAACTTTAGCGACGCGGGCGTGTTTATCGAAAAATACATTGAGCGGGCGCGTCACCTGGAAGTCCAGCTGTTTGGTGACGGCAAAGGCGAGGTGATTGCCCTCGGCGTGCGCGACTGCTCGGTACAGCGGCGTAACCAGAAGGTGCTGGAAGAGACGCCCGCGCCTAACCTGCCGGACGGCATGGAGGCCGCGCTGTGCGAGGCGGCGATAAAACTCGGCCAGGCGGTCAACTACCGCAGCGCGGGTACCGTGGAGTTTGTCTACGACAGCGACGCGGCCCGCTTTTACTTCCTTGAAGTGAACACCCGTCTGCAGGTAGAGCACGGCGTCACCGAGCAGGTGTGGGATGTTGATCTGGTTCGCTGGATGATTGACCTGGCGGCCGGAACGCTGCCGCCGCTGGCGGAGCTGCGCGCCAGCCTGCAACCACAAGGACACGCCATTCAGGCGCGGGTCTACGCCGAAGATCCGGGCCGTCAGTTCCAGCCGTCGCCAGGGCTACTCACTGAAGTGGTGTTCCCGGAAAACGACCGTCGCACATTGCGCATCGACAGCTGGGTGGAGTCCGGCTGCGACGTACCGCCGTTTTTTGACCCGATGCTGGCTAAAATCATCGCCTGGCAGCCCACGCGCGAGGCGGCGATCCGCGTCCTACACACCGCGCTGGGAGAGACGCGTCTCTACGGCGTGGAAACCAACCGCAGCTATTTGCAGCAGATTTTAACCTTCCCGCCGTTCGCCCACGGCGAGCCGTGGACTCGCTGTTTAGAGACGCTGGACTATCAGGCCTTCACCCTTGAGGTGCTCAGCGCCGGGACGCAAACCACGGTGCAGGATTATCCGGGGCGCACGGGCTACTGGGCCGTCGGGGTGCCGCCCTCCGGGCCGATGGACAGCCTGGCGCTGCGTCTCGGCAACCGTCTGCTGGGCAATGAGGAGGGGGCCGCCGCGCTGGAGATCACCCTCAGCGGCCCGACGCTGAAATTCAACTGCGACGCGCAGCTGGCGGTGACCGGCGCAGCCATTGCGCTGACGCTGGACGGCGTGCCGCTGGCAAACAACCGCGTTTTCCGCGTCCGGGCGGGAAGCACGCTGCGTATGGGCGATATTCAGGGTGACGGCGTGCGCAGCTATCTCTGCCTGCGCGGCGGGTTTGAGGTACCGGATTATCTGGGCAGCAAAAGCACCTTCACCCTCGGGCAGTTTGGCGGTCACGCCGGACGGGCACTGCGCACAGGTGACGTGCTGCATCTGTCCCCATTGACCGAACCTGTCGCGGACGGGGAGCTGCCGCAGGCCCTTCGCACCAGCCTGGATGGGGTGCGTGAGCTGCGGGTGATTTACGGTCCGCATGGTGCGCCGGAGTATTTTACGCCGGGCTATATGGCGACCTTTTTTGCCACCGAGTGGGAGGTACATTTTAACTCCAGCCGCACGGGCGTGCGTCTGATCGGCCCGAAACCGGAATGGGTACGCGACAGCGGCGGCGAAGCGGGGCTGCACCCGTCGAACATCCACGATAACCCGTACGCCATTGGCGCAGTGGATTTCACCGGCGATATGCCGGTGATCCTCGGCCCCGACGGTCCAAGCCTGGGGGGATTTGTCTGCCCGGTCACCGTCATTGAGGCGGATTTACACGCGGTTGGCCAGCTGAAAGCGGGCGATAAAGTGCGTTTTATGCCGGTGGACGTTTCCACCGCCCGACGGCTGGTGCAGGGGCAGGCGGCGCAAATCGCCAGCCTCACGCCGCAGGTCATGCCGTGGCAACCTGTCGGGCTGAGCTCGCCGGTGGTGCTGGAGGTGGGAGAGGACGATAAACGGCTGGTGGCGAGGTTATCCGGCGATACACATCTGCTGCTGGAGATTGGCGACCCCGAACTGGATCTGGTGTTGCGTTTTCGCGCCCACGCGCTGATGCAGGCGCTGGAAACGCGCGCGATGACGGGGATTATCGACCTCACGCCGGGGATCCGCTCCCTGCAGATTCACTATCAGCCGGAAACGCTGAGTCTGGAAGCGCTGCTGGAGACGGTGGCCGGGCTGTGGCAGGACGTATGCGGGCAGGCGTCGCTGGACGTGCCGTCGCGCGTGGTCTGGCTGCCGCTCTCCTGGGACGATCCCGCGTGCCAGAAGGCTATCGATAAATACATGACCACCGTGCGCCGGGATGCGCCATGGTGTCCGAGCAACCTGGAGTTTATCCGTCGTATCAACGATCTGGCGAATATCGATGAGGTCTATAAAACGGTGTTCGATGCTCGCTATCTGGTAATGGGGCTGGGAGATGTCTACCTGGGCGCGCCGGTCGCGACACCGCTCGATCCGCGTCATCGTCTGGTGACCACCAAATACAACCCGGCACGCACCTGGACGGCGGAAAACTCGGTGGGTATTGGCGGGGCCTACCTTTGCGTCTACGGCATGGAGGGGCCGGGCGGATATCAGTTTGTCGGACGCACGCTACAGATGTGGAATCGCTATCACGCCGTGGAGGATTTTGGCGGCAAACCCTGGCTGCTGCGCTTCTTCGACCAGATCCGCTTTTATCCGGTCTCTGCCGAAGAGTTGCTCACCATCCGCCGGGATTTCCCGCTGGGGCGTTATCCGCTGCGCATCGAACACACCACGCTGAAGCTGGCGGAGTATCAGCAATTCCTGGCCGACGAGGCGTCGGAGATTGAGGCGTTCCGCGCGCATCAGCAGGCCGCGTTTGACGCCGAACGTGAGCGCTGGGCCGCCAACGGTCAGGCCCATTTTGACAGCAGCGAGGTGCTGGTAACGGATGGCGAAGACGCGCCGCTGGCACCCGGACAGGCCGGGATTGACAGCCCGGTGTCAGGCAACCTGTGGCAGGTAAACGTTGAAGTCGGCAACACCGTGCGCGAAGGCGATGTGCTGGTGGTGCTGGAGTCCATGAAGATGGAGATCCCGCTGGTCGCAACCCAGGACGGGGTGGTCAGCCAGGTGCGCGTGCAGCCGGGTTCATCGGTGCGCGCGGGTCAGTGTGTGGTGGTCCTGGAGAAAACAGCATGAAGCACCTTTTTGATTTACGCCTTGATGTTCTGGCGCAGGCATACCGTTCCGGTCAGCTCCGTCCGCGCGCGGTTATCCTTGCCCTGCGCGAGCGCGCGCTGGCGCTGAACCCGGAATTTAACGCCTTTATTTATCTTCTCATGCCCGACGAGCTGGAGCCGTATCTGGCCGCGCTGGACGGCGTGGATCCGGCATCGTTGCCGCTCTATGGCGTGCCGTTTGCCATTAAAGACAATATCGATCTGGCGGGTATTGAGACCACCGCCGCCTGTCCGGCCTTTGCGTACCGGGCAGAGCAGGATGCGATGATAGTGTCGCAGCTGATTGCGCTGGGGGCGGTCCCGCTGGGGAAAACCAATCTAGACCAGTTCGCGACCGGCTTAAACGGCACGCGCTCACCATTTGGTGCGTGTCGCAACAGTGTGCATCCGGAGTATCCGTCCGGTGGCTCAAGCGCGGGCTCGTCGCTGGCTGTGGCGCTGGGGCTGGCGAGCTTTGCCCTGGGCACCGATACCGCCGGGAGCGGGCGCGTTCCGGCCTCTCTCAATAATCTGGTCGGGCTGAAGGCGACCAAAGGGCTGATCTCGACAGCGGGTGTGGTGCCCGCCTGCCGCACGCTGGACTGCGTAACGTTCTTCACCAGCACGGCAGCGGAGGCCAGCCAACTGCTGGCGCTGACGGCGACGAAAGACGCGCACGATGACTACAGCCGTGCTAACCCGTCCTGGAACGGAGCGCAGGCATTTGGCGTACCGGCAGCCGGTTTTCGCTTTGGCGTGCCGGACACGCTGGAGTTTCTCGGCTGCGCAGAGAGCGAGGCGCTGTATCACACCGCAAAGGAGAGGCTGATCGCCCTTGGCGGCGTGCCGGTGACCATCGACTTTTCGCCGTTCCTGGCGGCAGCAAAACTGCTCTATGACGGCCCGTGGGTGGCCGAGCGCTACCACGTGGCGGGCGCGTTGATTGAGCAACAGCCGGACGCGGTGCTGCCGGTGATCCGCAATGTGCTGCAAAAAGCGCCTGCCATGAGTGCGGTAGCGGCGTTTGAAGCGCAGTACCAGCTTCAGGCCTATAAAAGCGAGTGCGATGCCATACTTACGGGGGTTGAGTGCGTGTTAACCCCCACTTATCCGCGCCCGGTGAGTCTGGCCGAGCTGGCGGAGGAACCGGTCAAACGCAACTCTGAGCTTGGGCTTTACACCAACTTTATGAACCTGCTTGATTACGCTGCCGTGGCGGTCCCGGCAGGGTTTATGGCCAACGGCTTGCCTTCCGGCATAACGCTATTTGGCCGCGCGTTTACCGACCAGTATCTGCTCAGCCTGGCCGATGCGTTACAACGTCACCAAATGTTAACCCTGCCCGGCGGGCGCGAGATGCAAGGGGATGCACCTGTTTCGACCGCAACCGATGACCGGATGTATCTGGTGGTGTGCGGCGCGCACCTGGACGGGCTGGCGCTGAATCATCAACTGCGCCAGCGCGGGGCGACGTATGTAGAAGCCACCACCAGCGCCCCGCATTATCGGCTCTTTGCCCTGGCAGACGGCAAACGGCCAGGCATGGTGCGGGCAACAGAACAGGGTTCCGCAATAGCCGTCGAAGTTTGGGCACTTCCGCACAGCGAAGTGGGATCGTTTCTGGCCGGGATCCCTGCACCGCTGGGCCTGGGAAAAATCGAACTCCAGGACGGGCGCTGGCTGACCGGGTTTATCTGCGAGGAGGCAGGATTAGAGGGAGCACAGGAGATTACGCGATTCGGTGGCTGGCGAGCCTGGCTTGCTCAGCATCCGTGAGCAAGCCAGCGCGGTTAACGGTAGAGCGGTTTTTCTGCGACCGGGATCAGTAAGGTAGATTGCCAGTCCGCAAGCGTCAGCTGCGCGAGTTTTCCCAGTGCGGTATAGAACGGGTGCCCGGCGTTTTCAACAAACACGGAGAGAAAACGGGTGCTCCACGGCAGCAGGTGCCACGCCAGAAGCTGGTCGCGTTCCGTCTCGCGTCCGTTCTCAGTGAGCCACGCGGCCAGCAGCAGCAACGTACCAAAATGATCTTCCGGTTCGTTCTGCTGCATCTCAAAGGCAATCTGGTTTTCCCGCATCCACTGACGCAGTGCGAGGGTTGAATCCCCAAACAGCACGGATTCACGATCCAGCCATACGGAACCCCACGGCGGTGCGGGCAGCGCATAGGGGCCAATAAACAGCCGTTGCCAGGCGTCGGTGACGGGCTCATCGGCAGATACCGTAAAGGTGTCGGCGATGGGCTGCAGCGCCGCCTGCGGCAGCGGCCAGTCCGTAACCCAGTCGCCAGCGGTCAGGGCGTTGACCAGCGGCGCAACGTGCTCGCTGTCGGGTGAATAATAAAACAATGCGCCCAGTACCCGGGCGCTGAACGCGAACGCTTCACGCTGTGAGACATCTTTCATTACAACCTTCCTTGCTCGCGCGGGTGAACCCGCGCGCCTGTGTTAACCGGCAATCGCCATACCTACCGTCATGTGCAGACCATAGAACAGACCGCGGCCAATCAGTTCACCCACGACAACCAGCACCAGGCCTGCAAAGAGCGCAAGGGTTTTCGGCTCCTGGCGCCGGATGAGCGGGCACAGCCAGCAGCCTAATCCGGCGGCGACCAGTATGATACGGCCAACTTGCCATGCGCCATAGTCCGGCAGCAGGGCGCTGGCCTGTTGTACGGAGCTGTGTAGCGTCGCCAGTTCGTTACTCTGCAGCACAATCACCGCCACGCTCAGCAGCAGCGCCAGTACGCTCACCGATGCGGCAAACGTGCCTCTGAAGGCGGTGCCAGCGGCGCGAAGCAGCAGGGCGGCAGACAGCGGGCCGCCCAGCACCATCGTCAGGAAAAAGGCCAGCGTGGTGTAGCCGGTGTACCAGGTCGGAACCGTATCGATCTGATACACGCGGGTCATGGCCCAGACAAACACAATCCCCAGGATCTGGCTCACCACCATCCATACTTTACCCAACGCGGGCGGCATTTTACCGATAACCGACACCAGCCACCAGAAGCCACCGACGGCAAAGAAGACCGAGCCTGCCGCGATCTCGTTGCTGAGCGCCGACGCGCCAACACGGTTCAGGGAGTTAAACGCCCTGAGCGGGGAGCCCAGGTGCATCACCGATGCGATAAAGCCAACGCCCATGACCAGCCATAAAAAGAACATGCTGCGCACGATGCGGGTTCGGACCGCCTCGTCACTCTCCCTCATCCATGCCAGACCGCTGACGAGCAACGCCCCGGCCACGCACTGCCCAAAAACGGTGAAGATCACCAGCGGCCATTCATGCCATCCACTTCCCATCTCACACCTCCTTCGGGTTTGCCAGATAGCCGGTGGTATCTCCCGTCGGGCGGCTGTTGGCGTTAGGTTTAATCACAATGCTTGGCTTGGTGAAGTGCGCGGACGGCAGTGGCGCGACGGCCGCAAGCTGGCCGTGTTTTTTACGCAGCTCGTCAATCGGGCCGAAGTCGAGCGCGCGCAGCGGACAGGACTCCACGCAAATCGGCTTTTTGCCCTCTGCGACGCGGTCATGGCAGCCGTCGCACTTGGTCATGTGGCCTTTGGCGGCGTTGTACTGCGGCGCACCGTACGGAGCCT
>NZ_LNII01000014.1:0-127378 GCF_001463365.1 Enterobacter sp. 50793107
GCCCGCACTCCACGCTGAATTATCAGACACCGTCTGAATTTGCAGCGGGCTGGAGAAAGGGTCATTCTGAGAATGAAGATTCCGACGTTACTAACTGAGTGTTGTATCTAATCGTGGGGGCAGGTCATTCTGCGTATAGCTGCCACTTCTTAAGATTCGATGAATCAACACGGTATTCACGGCGGCGGCGTGGTTTATAGAAGACGTTATCCGAAGATGCTAAAACATCCTGCAATAGTTCAAACTCAGCCCCTACGGGCACCGTTGCAGGGTATTCTATTATTTCGGTGATCCATTCTCCTGGAATAGACTCTCGTGCGAGGTCTTGTAGAGAAGAGGTGTATTTACGTTTGCTGGCGCGTGTTGCTTGTTCTATCCGTTTAATTGGATTTCGTTCTTTTCGTCCCATTCATTCCTCGTAGAGGGGAAACTCCGTGTTTTCTCGTTAATGTCCATACTGCGTAAAATGCAAATAACCAATACATAGCGATGATCATAAAAGTTTCCCATTGATTGTTATTTAGTTTTCGCGTTGTTCATCAGTTGGTTGTAGTGATGAAAGAAACATTGTGGTTAACGTCAAAATCGTAGTGATTGCTGCGCCTGGTGATAGCGATCACTTTGGCATCGCGAAGAAGGGATAGCCAATATCTGATCCCGCTTTCCGAGTATCCCAGGGCAGATGCCAGAGTTTTGACGCTGGAACGGAATGTTCCATTCTCGCGGTGGAGGCTTGCAAGGTGGTTATAGATTCGTCTGCATACTTCGTTGCATCCGAGTTGAAACTTTGTATCTTCGTTCAGTAGATAAAGGTTGGTCATTGTTCCTCTTAGGTTTGTTGTTGTCGTGCGTATGAGTCACGCTTCATTTTCAAGTGTTGAATGGCGTATTCATTGGTTAATGTTCCCTGACTGTCGAACATCGCCAGATAGGGTAGATCAAACTCAGTGAATCCAGTAAACCGATCAGCATCGTTGTAACGTTGCAAATAAAACCAATCTCTGGTTTCATCTCGTGGCTTTCTGAACTCGAATGGGGAAACGATTTGCTGTTTGGTAGGTGCTTTCCTTGCCGCTGGTTTCTTGGTGGGCTTAGGTGTCGGCTTCACTTTTTCCGGCGCTGGCGCTTCCTCTTCCGGCGTATCGTCAAACTCGCACATCGGATCGGCTTCTGGAACAGACTGTTGCTTTTCTTCCTGCACCTCTGGCGCTACGTCTTCTTTAGCGTTGCCAAACACTGGATGTTTTAGACAATCCACCCAGACAGGCTTTTTTGCCGTCCCGGTGTTACGTTCGAGAAGAAATAATTCTGGAGTGAGATCGACAACTGACCATTCATAAGTTTTTCCAAATTTCTTTTTGGTTAGCAGTCCGGCGGCTTCCAGGCTGCCAATTGCACTTCTCACTGTACCAACGTCAGAAACACCGATTGCCGCAGCGATACTTTCGATGGTGTCGTAGTGCTTGCCCTTCGTAAAATATTTCTTATCTTTTGGCGGTTTGGTGAAGTGATAGAATCTCTTTCGCAAGATCATATATGCGAGTTTAGCGTTACCGATTAGCTTTACTGACTCGCCTGTTTTGAGATTTGTAATTCGGGTTGCTGATAATAATGCTTCTTCGATTGAGGCGTATTTGTATACTTTCCCGTCGATAAAGTTGTTCTTTGCCATTGTTGTATGCTCCTGTGTATGCTCAGTAAATTACGAATGCTCTTCATTTGGCTTTCTCCGCTTCTCATTCGTGGATTGTTGTTAATGCTGGAACGTGGTTATTACGCGCCAGCTTTCGAGTATTTGACCGCCAGAGTTTGGCATTCTTCAAGAAGAAGTGCGCTTACGCTCATTTTTCGGCGCTTCGCTTCTTTGTACAGAATCTGGAATGTGGCATCCGGGATCATTAACGATGTGGACGGCGGTAGTTTGGTTTTCTTCTCGATCATTCTGGTTTCCTCCTGGGTTAGCTGGCCACTGGTGTGAAGTTTGGCGTTGCTCGCCATTCGTCAAAGCGTCGGATCGCTTCCTCGAACATCTCCACTCTATCGGGCTGTTCACTCTTACGCGCCCGGACAAGTGAACTGTAGACAAGTGTTCGTGTTGTTCGGCCTGTAATCAAATCTGCGTAGATTTGGTCAACGTTGAAGTAACGCATGTTGTTTGCTCCTGTTTGGTTTTCTCCAGACGCAAAAAAGCCCCCGCACCAAAAACCTGGTGGAGGCTGCAATTCATGCGTATGGAATGTTGTTAGATGGGGATTAGATGATAATGATTATCACCATACTTTTAATAATACACTAAAAGCACACTTGTTGTCAAGTGTTATTTCAACAAGTTCGAAAAAGTCAAGTGCATTACGTGCTTTATACCAAAAAAACAATCCTATCAGTCAAGGTAAATTTGTGATATGATTCATTCCCAAGCAGATCACCTGTGATCACAAACAAAAAACTCCTGTAACGCTCTCTGCGACCTTCTGACGCTTTCAGGCTACCTTTGTATTCCCTACCCTGTTTAAATCGCTCTACGGGCTTCCTGTGAAGCCTGGCGGCATTTAGGCGCACCTCTGGCACTTACCGAAACCAATAGCACAACTACAGAGGGATAACGGTAGTTATCAGGATAGTAGGTGTTGGTATTGGATTGAGGCTGGATGAACCGTAGCACGGTGAAGCCTTAGCCGTGGGCTAACTTCGCATGGATGAAATGCGGAGCATGGAAGACAGGCAGAAGTTATGCCGAAAGACATTGCGCACACGGCGCATAGCTTCTGTGCCTCGTTTCACGAGGGCGAAGCCCTGGCACAATCACAGACAGATGCGCTGATCGCTGCGTCGTGAGCGGAACGGGGGTGTCCGGGAAGCCACCAAACGGCGTACCAGGACATTTCCCCTTGAGTGACGGCGATAGACGCCAGGCAAATGATCTTTGCGACAAGCGCAAAACACAGATCTTTTAGAAATCTCTTTCTTTTGAATCGATTTCTAAAATCTCTTTCTATTGGACGGGTTTTTCCCTGGTATCATTGCCGAATACTCGGGTTTTTCCCGTGTATCCGTTCTGAACAGTCGGGTTTTTCCCGTGTATGCTTCATCCCGCTAATTTCGATAGTCGGGTTTTTCCCGTATGTTCAAAAGTACTGTTTCGTTACTTTACCCAATGATAGATCGTCGCCCTGCTCACTACGAATCGCACATGCAACAATCCTAAGAACAGCCAGAGGAAAATATTAGGTTATCCCTATCAAAACCATACATTATTAACGTCAAAACCTATCTTAAATGACAGGTAAAGAATCGGTGTAGATGTAAGCCAAAGTAGATTGTTCACTTTCATTGTAAGAATGCCCCACTTAGCTAAACCGTTGTGTAGCGTGGGATACGCCGCTGTTTGTCATGAAAAACCACTTTGCACCCGTGCCGGATTCGTTGAACGAGTTTCTCATTTTATTGTTATAAAGTAACAATTCGCTTTTTTTCCATGCTGAAACCCGTCATTTGGTTAGCATTCTAATCGTTTCTTAATGCAATCAATTCAGATGAGAATCATTATCATCTATCGTGCAATTTCGCCCCGCTTCGATACACTTTAGTAAAGTGTATTTTGTAACTATTTGATTTTATTCAATCAGTACACTTTTCCATCACTTCGCCGTGCAAACAGGGGTAACTCCCCGTCATCGAAAATAAATTTCTTGACATAACCACCGTTTCATGAATCATTTATGAAATTACATTTATTGTTATTTTTCAATCAGTTACAGATATTCGGTGCTGACGGACAGCAGAATTGGGGCGGCCTTGATCACGCCGTTAAGCAACTCAAGCAACCGCGCATACCTTTTGATCATTTCGTGCTCTTCATAAACAAACGTATCGTGCAACATCTTGAAAATGATCAATTTATGATCAATGATGTTTTCAACGAAACGAACATGAGGAGGGTAAAGATGAAAGGCATTAGCCAGGCGCTAAAGAGTGCAGATGAAGTTAAGGCAGTGGCGGCAGAGCTACAGCGCAACACCACCACCAACCTGTTTTATTGCTTGTGGGTGTTTATGTATGAATCGGGCTTGCGTATCTCTGACGTCCTCAAACTTAAGTTTGAAGATGTAGAGGGGCAATCTCACCTCAAGGTGAAGCAGGAGAAAACGGGAAACGTAGTAAGGCCAAAGGTGACAGCCGCGATGCTGTCTGTGGTGGCGCAACGCAAGGCAGAGCAAGCGAAGATGCCTGTAGCTACAGATTACATTTTCAGTGCAGCCACATTACGTAGCAGAGGCAACGCCGTAACTCGTAACACGGTATTCACTGAATTTGGGAAGATGGGACGTAGAGCAGGATTCTCTAACGTGGGCTGCCATACACCACGTAAAAGCCGTGGCCGAATTTTATTCGAAAATGGGGTGGCTATAGAGACAATCGCCCATTTCCTGGGTCAGACAGATCCGCGCTCAACCATGTATTACATCGGGTATGGTCAGGATGTGCAGGACGATTTAACAGAGGAGTTTTCGTTAGAATGGTGATCAACATGGAACGCTTACTTGTGCTCTCACTGCTGACGCTGGCACTATTGCCAGCCCTGGCAACTGCTGGACAAATTACGATGACCAATCCACAGGAGGAACAGACAGAGAACGGAAAAACGCTATGCCCGTATGCAAAGACATTCAACACTGAGGATTCAGAAGAGTGAAAAAGGAAGAAGAGCCGATCACCAGCTTTCTATGGTGTGGGGCTACGGTGTGCGTTTATACGCAGGTAGTGAAGTTTGCAGGGACGACGATACAGCGTCACCTGTTACCAACCAATCTTAGAAAAGCTGTAAATGAAGAAGTGGCGAAGGCTGGCAACTTGCCGGAAGACAGCCCCCGCCGTATTCAACAATCCCAACGGAGAGTCAGAGATGCCGAATCAGCACATTATGGCGTTAGCGCTCGCGCTGTGCAACGTAAGCAACGGTAAAACCGTCCGAATTCCTGCCATGACAGGAAGCCAGCTTCATTTGCTTATGATGTGGCTACGGGCTTTACAGGAATGATACGAGGGGGCTGATGCCCCCTTTGTATTTATGGTATTAGGTGCGTTCGTTGCGTAAGGGCTTAAAGATTAGAAGTATCGCTTGCCACCCTACTGTTTGGAATGTAACGAACAACTGTTTGGGCCATGATCCCAGAAATGACCATCTTACTTAACTCAACCGTAGTGTCAGGAAGTTTCCAGGTTGCTTTATCTGAATCTGAAAACTCAGGTTTCCCATACTTCTGAGTTAACAATTGACTCAATGTGCCAAATTGACTCGCAGCGATACCTTCATTTTTTTTCTCATTACTGGCTACATTCGTTTGTACAAGACGATCTGCGCTATTAAAAAGGAATGTGACAGTATAAAGACCGCTACCGATCGATACATTATCAATCCGCACTTTCCCAAAATTATCCTTATACTTCTCTGGTGAGATCAAATGTGCGCCATTGCCCTGAGCCGCAACAACTTCTGACGGATTCATGTCCCATTTAGTATTTCCATAACCAATACCCTTAGCGAATGAGAGCAGAGGTAAAGTTAGAATCACGAAAGCCATTAGTAATTTTTTCATTCCATCCCCACGAATTGAGTTTATTAATTGTGAACCAGTTTACAATTATCCCATTGCTCAGTGCTTCTTGCGATGCGGTCACTAATTGCAAAGTTCATCAGCGACGAATCATAGGCATACACTTTGCTTTTATCATCTGCCATCATCAACTTACCGTTAGTTTTCAGCTTTGGTGAGAGCAGGTATGTACCGTTTAAACGGTTAGCTTTGAAGCTATCGACATACAACGTTACCTCTGCACTACCCAGCACACGTAAAGCACCTATTCTACCATTCTGTACTGCTGCAATAGCGTACTGACAGAGATAGGTTTTCGCAGTTGAAGCTGTGTTTTTTCCCTCAACCTTCGCTGATGGGGAATGTGAAGAGGAGTAAGGGGTTGAACTATGAAAAGAAGATGATGGGTAAGAGTAAGAATAATTTTTATACGCAGAAGAGGTGCTTGATCCAATCCTGCACGTTTTTCCAACCGCAATGCACGAATTACCGCATGGTATACCTTTCTTGCAGTTCTTCGCGTATGTAGAGAACGACAACCCAGCTAATAGAAATGTACCAATGGTTATCTTAACCAACGAAGACCAGCCCATAAACCACCCTTCTTTTAAGATTTTCCCTACATAGTACCATACTTAAATTAAGGGAATAGCAGCCAATAAGCCCGTTGGTGGTAAGACAACGCGCGGAGCCGTTAGGCGACAACATCAGGGTATGTCAGACAGTGAAGTTTATCAGGATGACCATGTACCCGAAGGAGCGAGGCCGAACCGCTGGCAGAGCCTGCATTTCGTGTGCAGGTACGAACACCACCATAAACCTGTTTATTCCCTGCAACGTCATCTCGACGTGTGGCATGTGGGAGCATCGGCAAAAAATGCGCTTCACTGTAAGGTTATGAGAAGTGCGATCCGTCGCTGCCTGGTGTAGGCTTTGCGTTCATTGTTGGACTATCGCGGTAAGAACTTGAAACCACCGCCGACGATTAGCTACACTCTCATTTCACCGAGTAACCATTCGTGACAAGTCTCAAAGTAGTGAACTATGGTAGAACGCCTAAGCATGTTAGTAAGCACTACTGCGTAACATGCTGAAAGAACCGGAGTTTTTCGAACGGTTCCACCTGGGGAGATTCTGGAGCGGGCGAAGGGAATCGAACCCTCGTATAGAGCTTGGGAAGCTCTCGTTCTACCATTGAACTACGCCCGCTTTGAGGTGCGTAAAGCATTATAGACCTTACGCCTCTTCATACAAGCCTCTTCGCAACTAAACGGCGATAAAATAATCACTTAGCACTTCGGCTTGCTGCCCTGTGCCGGAAGATAACGCTGCGGGTCGATGGCGGTGGCCTTATAACGGATCTGGAAGTGCAGCTTCACCGTATCCGTGCCCGTGCTGCCCATGGTGGCGATCTTCTGCCCCGCCTTCACGTTCTGGCCGTTATTAACCAGCATTGTGTCGTTATGCGCATAAGCCGTGATGTAGTCTTCACCATGCTTAATCATGATCAGATTACCGTAACCGCGCAGCTGGTTGCCCACGTACACGACCTTCCCTGCCCCGGAGGCATAAACCGGCGTACCGCGCGCGGCGGCAATATCGATGCCCTTATTGCCGCCTTCAGACAAGGAGTACGGCAGCACAACTTTACCGCTGGCCGGCCAAATCCAGCAGCGCTGTCCGACAGGCGGCCAGGAGGATTGCGGCACCGCATAGGATGGCGTCACTTTGGCGGTTTTGCCTTTCGACGACGATTTTTTGCCCGAGGATGAACCACCATTAACCTTCAGCTTCTGCCCCACTTCGATGGTATATGGCGGAGAGATATTATTCAGACGCGCCAGCTCCTTTACGCTGGTCCCCGTCGCGCGCGAAATCCGGTACAGTGTATCCCCGCGCTTCACGGTATAGACCGCACCGGAATAGCTGCCCATATCCGAAGATTTACTCCCTGAACAGCCTGCCAGTAATAGCGTCAGCATCAGGCAGAACACGGCAGTGATGGGGTTTCTCGTCAGGCTTCCTGCAAACAAAACAGATCCTCGGTCAGCGTGAATGGCGCCCTATAATACCAGCCCAAACAGATATGGGTCAGCCCTTTTCCGCTCTGTGGAACAAACCGTTCGTACCGGAATGCAGTATAATGACATCGCTGGTGGTGCTGAACCATCCGCATGGTTAGCACTGGAGCATCAATGAGTATTCAAGAACACGTTATTTTGGTAAATGACCAGGGAATGGTGATTGGCACTCAGGAAAAATACGCTGCACATACCTCCCATACCCCACTCCATCTGGCGTTCTCTTCCTGGCTCTTTAATGCCAAAGGGGAGTGTCTTATCACCCGTCGCGCATTAAGCAAAAAAGCCTGGCCGGGCGTCTGGACGAACTCAGTCTGCGGCCATCCGCAATCTGGTGAAGCGATTGATCAGGCTATTGTGCGCCGCTGCCGCTATGAAGTGGGAGCCGAAATTACCGGGATCACCCCTGTCGCCGCTGAGTTTCGCTACTGTGAAACCGATCCTTCCGGGATCGTCGAAAATGAGATTTGCCCGGTCTTTGCCGCCAGGATCACGAATGCGCTGACGATCAACAGTGATGAAGTGATGGCATACGAATGGGTTGATCTGGACGCGTTGTTCCAGGCTCTGGATGCCACACCGTGGGCCTTTAGCCCCTGGATGGTGATGGAAGCGACGGCGGCACGCGAAAAACTGCGGGCCTTCGCCGCCAAATAAAAAAGCCCCGGCGATTATCGCACGGGGCTTTTTACGATCTGCAGACGTTATTTAACCGGACGCATCGCCGGGAACAGGATCACGTCGCGGATGGTGTGGCTGTTGGTGAAGAGCATTACCATACGGTCGATACCAATACCCAGACCCGCCGTTGGTGGCAGGCCGTGCTCCAGCGCCGTCACGTAGTCTTCGTCGAAGAACATCGCTTCGTCGTCGCCTGCCGCTTTTGCGTCAACCTGATCCTGGAAGCGCTGCGCCTGATCTTCTGCATCGTTCAGCTCGCTAAAGCCGTTGCCGATTTCACGGCCACCGATGAAGAATTCAAAGCGGTCAGTGATCTCCGGGTTCTCGTCATTACGACGCGCCAGCGGGGACACTTCAGCCGGGTATTCAGTGATGAAGGTCGGCTGAATCAGGTGCGCTTCTGCCACTTCTTCGAAGATCTCGGTCACGATACGGCCCAGACCCCAGCTCTTCTCCACTTTAATACCGATGCTTTCAGCGATCGCTTTTGCAGAATCGAAGTTATCCAGATCCGCCATGTTGGTTTCCGGGCGGTATTTCTTGATGGCTTCGCGCATGGTCAGTTTTTCGAACGGCTTGCCGAAGTCGAACACTTCTTCACCGTAAGGTACCTGCGTTGTGCCCAGAATGTCCTGCGCCAGGGTGCGGAACAGGGATTCGGTCAGCTCGATCAGATCTTTGTAATCTGCATACGCCATATAGAGTTCCATCATGGTGAACTCTGGATTATGACGCACGGAGATGCCTTCGTTACGGAAGTTACGGTTGATTTCGAACACGCGATCGAACCCACCCACCACCAGACGCTTCAGGTACAGTTCCGGCGCGATACGCAGGTACATGTCCAGGTCCAGGGCGTTGTGATGGGTGATGAACGGACGTGCGGAAGCACCGCCTGGGATCACCTGCATCATTGGGGTTTCCACTTCCATAAAGTCGCGGTTAACCATGAACTGGCGGATACCGGCCATGATCTGGGAGCGAATTTTGAAAGTCTTGCGGGACTCATCGTTAGAGATGAGGTCCAGATAACGCTGGCGGTAGCGCGCTTCCTGATCCTGCAGGCCGTGGAATTTGTCCGGCAGCGGGCGCAGGGCTTTGGTCAACAGACGCAGTTCGGTGCAGTGGATAGACAGTTCACCGGTCTTGGTTTTGAACAGTTTACCTTTCGCGCCCAGGATATCGCCCAGGTCCCACTTCTTGAACTGCTCGTTGTAGATGCCTTCTGGCAGATCGTCACGGGAAACGTACAGCTGAATGCGGCCGCCCACATCCTGCAGGGTAACGAAAGAGGCTTTACCCATGATACGACGGGTCATCATACGGCCCGCAACGGCCACTTCGATGTTCAGCGCTTCCAGCTCTTCGTTTTCTTTAGCGTCGAAGTCAGCGTGCAGTTGGTCTGAGGTGTGGTCACGACGAAAATCGTTCGGGAACGGCACGCCCTGCTCGCGCAGCGCTGCCAGCTTCTCGCGGCGGGTTTTCAGTTCGTTGTTAAGATCGACTACCGCGTCAGCGCCCTGTGCTTGTTGTTCAGACATGTTGGTTCCTCATAACCCTGCTTTCAAACTTGCTTCGATAAATTGGTCCAGGCTGCCGTCCAGCACCGCCTGCGTGTTACGGGTTTCAACCCCGGTACGCAGGTCTTTGATGCGGGAGTCATCAAGGACGTAAGAACGGATCTGGCTGCCCCAGCCGATATCAGACTTGTTGTCTTCCATCGCCTGTTTCTCAGCATTTTTCTTCTGCATCTCCAGCTCATAAAGCTTCGCTTTCATCTGCTTCATGGCCTGGTCTTTGTTCTTATGCTGGGAACGGTCGTTCTGGCACTGTGTTACCAGCCCGGTTGGAATGTGGGTAATACGTACCGCCGATTCCGTACGGTTAACGTGCTGTCCGCCCGCGCCAGATGCGCGGTAAACGTCGATACGCAGATCTGCCGGGTTGATTTCGATATCGATATCTTCGTCAACTTCGGGGTAAACAAACGCGGAGCTGAATGAGGTATGACGACGACCACCGGAGTCGAACGGGCTCTTACGTACCAGGCGGTGAACGCCGGTTTCGGTACGCAGCCAGCCGTAGGCGTAGTCACCAATGATCTTGATGGTGACGGACTTAATGCCAGCCACTTCGCCTTCAGACTCTTCGATAATCTCGGTTTTAAAGCCACGCGCTTCAGCCCAGCGCAGATACATGCGCATCAGCATGCTGGCCCAGTCCTGCGCTTCAGTACCGCCAGAACCTGCCTGGATATCGAGATAGCAGTCAGCGCTATCGTATTCGCCGGAGAACATACGACGGAACTCAAGCTGCGCCAGCTTCTCTTCCAGCACGTCGAGCTCTGCCACGGCTTCGTTAAAGGTTTCTTCGTCGTCGGCTTCTACAGCCAGCTCCAGCAAACCGGAAACGTCTTCCAGCCCCTGAGCCATTTGATCCAGCGTATCTACGATAGCTTCGAGAGAGGAACGCTCTTTACCCAGCGCCTGCGCGCGTTCAGGCTCGTTCCAGACGTCCGGCTGTTCCAGCTCGGCGTTTACTTCTTCAAGACGCTCTTTCTTGGCATCGTAGTCAAAGATACCCCCTAAGAACGTCAGAGCGCTCCGTGAGGTCCTGAATACGGTTTTTTACCGGATTAATTTCAAACATGGTCTGTTTTCTTTTATGGACTTGTCAAAATGCGGTGATAAGAGCTGGATTGTACCGAATCCACGCCCTTTTTTATAGAGATTACTGCCGCTAAATTGGCCAGATATTGTCGATGATGATTTGAAGGGAGCGGTTACCGCGAAACTCGTTGATATCCAGTTTGTAGGCCAGTTCGACCTCGCGTACGCCATTGTCCGGCCAGACAGCGGTATCGACGTTAAAGGCAATACCATCCAACAGCGGGCCGCCGCCCACCGGTTCCACCATCACTTTCAAGTGACGTTCGCCCACGATGCGCTGTTGCAGCAGACGGAAGCGGCCATCGAACAGTGGCTCCGGGAACATCTGCCCCCACGGGCCTGCATCGCGTAGCATTTGCGCCACTTCCATGGTCATCTCCATCGGTGCGAGCTCACCGTCGGAAATCACTTCACCCTGCAGCAGAGCGGGGTCGATCCAGTCAGTCACCAGTTCGCCAAACAGACGCTGAAACTCGTCGAATTTCGCCTCTTCCAGCGACAAGCCTGCCGCCATCGCGTGACCACCGAATTTGAGCATCAGGCCCGGGTAGAGCGTATCCAGACGCTCCAGCGCATCGCGCATGTGCAGCCCCTGAATCGAACGACCGGAGCCCTTCAGCGTGCCATCGCCTGCGGGCGCAAATGCAATCACCGGACGGTGGAAACGTTCTTTAATGCGCGACGCCAGAATGCCCACCACCCCCTGATGCCATTCAGGGTGGTACATCGCCAGCCCGCCCGGCAATGTTTCACCGCTGCGTTCAAGCTTTTCACACAGGGTTAGTGCTTCAGCCTGCATTCCCTGTTCGATCTCTTTGCGGGTCTGGTTCAGCGCATCCAGTTCATTCGCCAGCACGCGCGCTTCACCAATGTTATCGCACAGCAGCAGCGCGACGCCGACGGACATATCGTCCAGCCTGCCAGCCGCATTCAGGCGCGGGCCGAGGGCAAAGCCCAAATCGCTGGCGGCGAGCTTGAGCGGATCGCGGTTCGCAATCTCCAGCAGCGCCTTAATACCCGGACGACACTTGCCCGCACGAATGCGGCTTAACCCTTGCCAGGTGAGGATACGGTTATTGGTATCGAGCGGTACCACGTCCGCCACGGTGCCGAGCGCAACAAGATCGAGATACTCGGCAAGATTGGGCACGGCGATCCCGCGGGACTCGAACCAGCCTTTATCCCGCAGCAGAGTACGCAGCGCCAGCATCAGATAAAACGCCACCCCCACGCCCGCCAGTGATTTCGATGGGAAATCGCAGTCGCGCAGGTTCGGGTTAATAATGGCCTCAGCGGCCGGCAGCGTTTCACCCGGCAGGTGGTGATCGGTAACCAGCACCGGGATCCCCAACTGATGCGCGTGATCGACACCCGCATGGGAGGAGATCCCGTTATCTACAGTCAGGATCATCTGCGCGCCGCGGGCATGTGCCTGATCGACCACTTCCGGGCTAAGGCCATAACCATCTTCAAAGCGGTTAGGCACCAGATAGGTGACGTTTTCGCAGCCCAGCGCGCGCAGGCTGAGCACGCTCAGCGCGGTGCTGGTGGCGCCGTCGGCATCGAAATCCCCCACCACCACAATGCGCGTGCCTTCACGAAGCGCGTTGTAGAGCATTTCAGTGGCTTTTTCGATGCCGTTCAGCTGCTGCCAGGGCAGCATCCCTTTGACGCTGCGCTCAAGATCGCCTGCACTCCGCACGCCGCGGCTGGCGTAGAGCCGCTTTAACAGCGGCGGAAGATCGGCTGGCAAATCAACCTGTTCAACCGCGTCGCGGCGGCGCAATTTTATTGGGGCTTTCACGCGGATTATTTACCACCAAACTGTTTCTGGTGCGCGTCGAGGAACTCTTTCATCTCTTTTGGCCCCTGATAGCCCGGGACAACGTAGCCGTTGCTTAAGACAATGGCTGGCGTACCGGTCACGCCAAACTGCACGCCCAGCGCGTAGTGGTTGGCAATATCAATATCACAGGAAGCCGGCTGCACACCCTTACCGTTCATCGCGTCATCAAACGCTTTGTTACGATCTTTTGCACACCAGATGGCCTTCATATCCTGCTCAGGCTGGCTCTGCACACCCGCGCGAGGGAAAGCCAGGTAACGCACGGTAATACCCAGTGCGTTGTAATCTTTCATCTCTTCATGCAGCTTGTGGCAGTAGCCACAGGTGATGTCGGTAAAGACGGTTATAACGTGTTTTTCCTGCGCCGCCTTATAAACGATCATCTCTTTTTCGAGCGCATTCAGGTTTTTCATCAGCAGCTGGTTGGTCACGTTCACCGGCTGCGCGCCGCTTACGTCGTACATCGGCCCCTGAATAATGTGTTTGCCATCTTCGGTCACGTACAGCACGCCGCTGTTGGTTAAAACGGTTTTCATCCCCGCCACCGGCGCAGGCTGAATATCGCTGCTGGTCACGCCGAGTTTCGTCAGCGACTGTTTGATAGCGGCGTCATCCGCGTGGGCAAAACCGGTAAAAGAGGCTGCCAGCAGGGTGAACAGCGCAAAAGACTTTTTCATATAAGATCCTGTAACAATTCGTCGGCACTCACGCGCGAGGGTGGTGCTGTTGGTGTAGCTGCCGCAGTCGTTCCGTCGCGACATGGGTGTAAATTTGCGTCGTGGAAAGATCGCTGTGTCCCAGCAGCATCTGCACCACGCGCAGATCGGCGCCGTGGTTCAGCAGATGTGTCGCAAAGGCATGCCGCAACACGTGCGGCGACAGCTTTTCACTGTCAATGCCCGCCAGTGTGGCGTAATGCTTGATGCGATGCCAGAACGTTTGCCGCGTCATCTGCTGCGCACGCTGGCTGGGGAACAAGACATCGATAGAAACGCCGTTCAGCAACCACGGACGACCGTGCTCCAGATACGTTTCCAGCCAGTACACCGCCTCTTCTCCCAGCGGGACCAGCCGTTCCTTGTTCCCTTTACCGATCACACGAACCACGCCCTGACGCAAGCTGATATCGCTCATCGTCAGGCCAACCAGTTCCGAAACGCGCAAGCCGGTAGCATACAATAGCTCAAGCATGGCTTTATCGCGTAACTCCAGCGGCAGGTCAACAGCCGGTGATTGTAATAATCTCTCAACTTGTGCTTCGCTGAGATCTTTCGGTAGCCGCTGCGGGAGTTTAGGCGATGCCAGGAGGGCGCTGGGATCGTCCGCGCGAATTTTCTCACGGTAGAGATGCTGGAACAGTCGACGCATTGCACTGAGCAGACGCGCGGAGCTGGTGGCTTTGTAGCCCCCCTCCATACGCTCGCCCAGCAGCGCCTGCAGGTCGTCGCTTTGTGCGCTCTCCAGCGACAGTCCCCGGTGTGCCAGCCACTCCACCAGCATGGTGAGGTCCCGCCGATAGGCGCTCAGCGTATTTTGGGCCAGGTTTTTCTCCAGCCACAGCGCGTCGAGAAACTGTTCGATGAGTGCGAGATCCTTTTCCACATCAGCCCCTTTGATTCTGCAATCCGGGCATTATGCCTGATTGCGAGCGGTTTCTGGTACACTACGCGCAAAGTCATAGCAAGAATTGAGATAGATACGCGATGAATATTGGTCTGTTTTATGGTTCCAGCACCTGCTACACCGAAATGGCGGCAGAGAAAATTCGCGACATCATTGGCCCGGAACTGGTGACGTTGCATAACCTGAAGGACGATGCGCTCACGCTGATGGAGCAGTACGACGTATTGATCCTCGGCATCCCGACCTGGGATTTCGGTGAGATACAGGAAGACTGGGAAGCCATCTGGGATCAGCTCGATACGCTCAACCTCGACGGCAAAATCATTGCCATGTACGGTATGGGCGACCAGTTCGGTTACGGGGAATGGTTCCTGGATGCTCTCGGCATGCTGCACGATAAGCTGGCACCGAAGGGCGTCACGTTTATCGGCTACTGGCCAACGGAAGGTTACGAATTCACCAGTAAAAAACCGATTATCGCAGACGGCCAGCTGTTTGTCGGGCTCGCGCTGGATGAAACCAACCAGTACGATCTGAGCGACGAGCGTCTGCAAACCTGGTGCGAACAGATTCTGGGCGAAATGGCCGAGAAGTTCAGTTAACGCGTATTATTCCTGCGTCGGTTGCTGCTGCAGTAGCATCCGGCGCAGTTCCCGCCACTCCGCAATATCCATACTGTCGGCGGCCAGCCACAGATGCTGGCACTTACCGCCGCCCACCTGGCGTAACCGTAGCATCATGCCGGAACTGAGCATCCAGGGCATACCGAGGATATCCCACTCTTTACCCTGCCAGCGCAGGCGGGAGTCCATCAGTAATTTGATCTCACCCTGGCGGGCATTGATCCGGCGCTGGCTGCGCACGCTGTCAAAAACGACGAACGACAGCAACAACAGCCACAGCGGCGTATAGCTAAGCGGCCACGGCATCAGTAAAACAAATGCCGCGACCAGGCCGTGGAGCAATAACGACATCCACTGCGAGCGCCACGAGACGCGAAGATCAGATTGCCACAGGACCACGTTCCCGATTCCGTGTTTGAATTAATTGCACCATCCGTTGCAACTCGGTGTCGGCGGGCTTGCCGTGGTTCATCAGCCAGTTGAATAAATCGGGATCGTCAGACTCAAGCAGGCGAACAAACAGACGCTTATCCTCATCGCTTAAGCTGTCATACTCATATTCGAAGAAAGGCATGATGGAGATATCAAGTTCACGCATGCCGCGTCGGCATGCCCAGTGAATACGGGCCTTGTTGTTAATATCCATGTTCTGTTTCCTGCATTACGTTTGGCACAGTCGGTACCCCGTTCAGTCTTCTTTATTTCTCTGCGGGGACACTCGCTAGTGTAACGTGTTTTTGACCGTTTCTTTACTGGAATATTGCGAAGCTGAAGTGGGCTTCCAGAATAACCCCTATAAAGACAGCGGATTACACTATTTTGCGTGGCGCTACGCATTGCTGCGTTATGGCACGAATGGCCTGCTGAAAGCGCTTGCAATGGCTGTAGTCTCTTTTACCATTAGGCATTATCAAAGCGTTAAGCAATTCAGGATACCGTTATGGCATTTACACCATTTTCTCCTCGCCAGCCCGCCGCCTCTGCGCGTCTGCCGCTGACGCTTATTTCTCTTGATGACTGGGCACTGGCCACACTCGTTGGTGCCGACGCCGAAAAATACCTTCAGGGCCAGGTCACGGCAGACGTGAGCCAGATGACCGAACATCAGCACCTGCTGGCTGCGCATTGCGATCCAAAAGGCAAAATGTGGAGCAACCTGCGTCTGTTCCGCCGTCAGGATGGCTTTGCCTTTATTGAGCGCCGCAGCCTGCGTGATGACCAGCTTAAAGAGCTAAAAAAATACGCGGTCTTTTCCAAAGTCACCATTGCGCCAGATGACGAGCACGTGCTGCTGGGCGTGGCCGGTTTCCAGGCGCGTGCCGCGCTGAAAAACCTGTTCAACGAACTGCCGGATGCAGAAAAACAGCTGGTTAGCGAAGGTGAGACCTCCATCCTGTGGTTTGAACACCCTGCAGAGCGTTTCCTGCTGGTGACCGACGCCGCGACCGCCGAGCGCGTTACTGAGGCCCTGCGCGGTGAAGCCCAGTTCAATAACAGCCAGCAGTGGCTGGCACTGAACATTGAAGCGGGTCTGCCGGTGATTGACGCGGCCAACAGCGCGCAGTTTATTCCGCAGGCGACCAACCTGCAGGCGCTGGGCGGCATCAGCTTTAAAAAAGGCTGTTACACCGGCCAGGAGATGGTCGCGCGGGCAAAATTCCGCGGCGCGAATAAGCGCGCGCTGTGGACACTGGCGGGTCACGCCAGCCGTGTACCGGAAGCGGGTGAAGATTTAGAACTGAAGATGGGTGAAAACTGGCGCCGTACCGGCACCGTGTTAGCCGCCGTTCAGCTGGATGATGGCCGTCTGCTGGTGCAGGCGGTGATGAACAACGACATGGAAGCCGACAGCGTGTTCCGCGTGCGTGATGATGCCAATACCTTGAGTATTGAGCCGCTGCCGTATTCACTGGAAGAGTGATGCTGTATCGCCCGGTGGCGCTGCGCTTACCGGGCCTACGGTTTTGGTGTTCTCCCTCTCCCTGTGGAAGAGGGTTAGGGTGAGGGCAACAGGCCGCAAGATGTAAAAACTACACCTGCCCCACATACAAATAAATTGCCAGGAAGTGACACACGCTGCCCCCAAGTACAAAGCCGTGCCAGATGGCATGGTTATAAGGGATGCGCTTGCAGACATAGAAAATGACGCCCAACGAGTAGACCACGCCGCCTACGGCAAGCAAGGTCACGCCCCCTACCGCCAGCTTAATCGCCAGCTGATAAACCACTATCAGCGACAGCCAGCCCATCGTCAGGTAGGTCACCAGCGACAGCACCTTAAACCGGTGCGCAATGGTCAGCTTAAAGAGGATCCCCAGCAGTGCCAGGCTCCAGATCACAATCATCAGGCCACGCGACAGCGGTGAGTTCAACCCCACCAGCAGGAATGGCGTGTAGGTGCCTGCAATAAGAAGATAGATAGCGCAGTGGTCAAATTTTTTGAGCCATATCTTTGCCCGCTGATGCGGAATGGCGTGATACAGCGTCGACGCCAGAAACAGCAGGATCATACTCCCGCCATACAGGCTGTAGCTGGTAATGGCCATGGCACTGGCGTTGGTGTCCACCGCCTGCACCAGTAATAACACTAAACCGACAATCCCAAACACCAGGCCAATGCCGTGGCTGATGCTGTTGGCTACTTCCTCAGCCAGTGAATATCCCTGTGCGATTAATGGTCTGCTCACCATACAAAACTCCGGGAAAACGAAAGATGATTATTCATCGCATGACTATGCTAACTGAGAATGATTCCAGTGAACACCTGTTAGCTAAAATAATTTCAATCCATAATTTATATATAAAAATCATATATATAAAAAACAGTTTCACCTTACATTTGTTCACATTAAAATTTAATCATTATGAATCAAAGGCATAAAAATGGATCCTGCCCTGTGGCTGCATGTTATGATGGGCCAATGAGGTCTGAATGAGAGTTATGCCACTGTGAGTATGTTCACCCACGCCGCCATTGCCAGTCTCAATAATCTGGAGATGATGGTCTACAACTATGTCATCAAAAATCGTGACAAAGTGATGTACATGACTATCCGCGAACTGGCGGACGCGGCGGGTGTCTCCACCACCACTATCCTGCGCTTTTGCCGCAAACTCAACTGCGAAGGCTACTCTGAATTCCGCGTACGCTTTAAGCTCTACCTGGAGCAGAACGAACCTCAGCAGATAAATTTTGGTGCCAGTGAAATTATCAGCTTCTTTAAAAGCGTTAATAATGAAGAGTTCGATACATTATTAGATGAAGCGGTGGAGATAATATTATCGTCCGAGCGAATTATCTTTGTCGGCGCAGGGACCTCAGGCTCGCTGGCAAAATATGGTGCACGCTTCTTTTCTAATATCGGTAAATTCAGCAACCATATCGACGATCCTTATTTCCCGGTGACCAATGATATGGCCAAAAATGCGCTGGCGATTGTACTGTCGGTATCCGGTGAAACGGAAGAGATCCTGCGCTTCGCCAGCCAGTTCAGCCTGCATCACTGCAAGGTACTTTCCATTACCAGCCATGAGCACTCGCGGCTGGCAAAACTGGCCGATTTTAATCTCTCCTGGCATGTTCCACAGACGCGTATTGCAGGCGTGTATGATATCACCACCCAAATCCCCGTTATTTATATTCTGGAGTCGCTCGGGCGTAAACTGGCGAAGAAATTAACAGAATAAAACATCCTGTTTTTTGCATGTAACAAATTACAATTCAGGCAAATTGTTATATCGTGACATTTAATGTCGCTTTGCTAGACTCGATTCCAATAAGTCATGAATTGAGAATAGCAACGATGAAAAAATTAACCTTACCAAAAGATTTTTTATGGGGCGGCGCGGTTGCTGCTCACCAGGTGGAAGGCGGCTGGAACAAAGGCGGCAAAGGGCCGAGCATCTGTGACGTGCTGACCGGTGGCGCGCATGGCGTTCCCCGTGAAATCACCCAGGAAGTGGTACCGGGTAAATACTACCCAAACCACGAGGCCATCGACTTCCACGGCCACTACAAAGAAGACATCAAGCTGTTTGCCGAGATGGGCTTCAAATGTTTCCGCACCTCTATCGCCTGGACGCGCATCTTCCCGAAAGGTGACGAAACGCAGCCCAATGAAGAAGGGCTGAAGTTTTACGACGATCTGTTCGATGAGTTGCTAAAGTACAACATCGAGCCGGTGATCACCCTCTCCCACTTCGAAATGCCGCTGCACCTGGTGCAGGAATATGGCGCCTGGACCAACCGTAAAGTGGTCGATTTCTTTGTCCGTTTCGCGGAAGTGGTCTTCGAGCGTTACAAAAACAAGGTCAAATACTGGATGACCTTCAACGAAATCAACAACCAGCGTAACTGGCGTGCCCCGCTGTTCGGTTACTGCTGCTCCGGTGTGGTCTATACCGAGCACGACAACCCGGAAGAGACCATGTACCAGGTGCTGCATCATCAGTTTGTGGCAAGCGCCCTGGCAGTGAAAGCTGCGCGTCGTATTAACCCGGAAATGAAGGTCGGTTGTATGCTGGCTATGGTGGCGCTCTATCCGTTCTCCTGTAAACCGGAGGACGTGATGTTTGCCCAGGAATCCATGCGTGAACGCTATGTCTTTACCGACGTTCAGCTGCGCGGTTATTATCCGTCTTATGTACTGAATGAGTGGGAGCGCCGTGGTTTTACCATTAACATGGAGCCGGGTGATGAGCAGATCCTGCGTGAAGGTACCTGCGACTACTTAGGTTTCAGCTATTACATGACTAACGCCGTCAAAGCAGAAGGCGGTACCGGCGATGCAATTTCAGGCTTTGAAGGCAGCGTGCCCAACCCGCATGTGAAAGCCTCTGACTGGGGCTGGCAGATTGACCCTGTGGGTCTGCGCTACTCTCTGTGTGAGCTATACGAGCGTTATCAGAAACCGCTGTTTATCGTCGAGAACGGTTTTGGCGCCTACGATAAAGTGGAAGAAGATGGCAGCATTAACGACGACTACCGCATCGACTATCTGCGCGCTCACGTGGAAGAGATGATCAAAGCCGTAACGCACGATGGCGTGGACCTGATGGGTTATACGCCGTGGGGCTGTATCGACTGCGTGTCGTTCACCACCGGCCAGTACAGCAAGCGCTATGGTTTTATCTACGTGAACAAGCACGACGACGGCACGGGCGACATGTCGCGCTCCCGTAAGAAAAGCTTCGAGTGGTATAAAGGTGTGATTGCCAGTAACGGTGAGACGCTTTAACTCTGTAACGCCGGGCGGCGCTACGCTTGCTCCCCTCTCCCTTTTGGGGAGAGGGTTAGGGTGAGGGGTTTACTTCCCGCCCGCTAACTCAATAAAACTGCCCGTCACGTACGACGCTTTCTCGCTCAGCAGCCAGACAATCGCCTGGGCTACCTCTTCAGGCTGGCCGCCGCGCTGCATCGGCAGCAACGACTTAACGCGATCCACACGTCCCGGCTCTCCACCGTCGGCATGGATGTCGGTATAGATAAGCCCAGGGCGCACGCAGTTAACGCGGATACCTTGCGCCGCCACTTCCAGCGCTAACCCGGTTGTCAGTGAATCCACCGCCCCTTTGGACGCCGCGTAATCCACATACTCACCCGGTGCGCCCAGTCGTGACGCCGCGGAGGAGACATTCACAATCGCCCCACCTTTGCCGCCATGTTTGTGCGACATACGCTTTACCGCTTCACGGCAGCAAAGGAAATATCCCGTGACGTTAGTTGCCAGCACGCGATTAATGCGTTCAGCCGAAAGATTTTCGATGGTGGATTGCTCAAACAGGATCCCGGCGTTATTCACCAGCGCGGTTAGCGGCTCAGCTTCTCGGTCAAGACTGTCGAACATCGCCAGTACCTGCGCTTCATCGCTAATATCTGCGCGCAGGGCAAAGGCTTTACCGCCCGCCCCGACGATCTGGTTGATAACGTCCGTCGCAGCCTTGATATTGTGGTGATAATTCACCGCCACGGTGTAGCCTTCGTTTGCCAGCTGCAGCGCGGTGGCTTTACCGATACCGCGGCTGGCGCCTGTTACAAGTGCAATACCCATTCTTTTCTCCCAATAAAAAAGCCGGGTATGGCGGCTTCGCCATACCCGGCCTACGTTACTACATCAACACGATTACTGGTATTCGCTCATTGGTACGCAGGAGCAGAACAAATTACGGTCACCGTAGACGTCATCAAGACGTTTCACGGTTGGCCAGTATTTGTTTGCCACACCGGCCGGGAAGACCGCCAGTTCACGGCTGTAACCGTGATTCCACTCCGCCACCATTTCATGCTGCGTGTGCGGCGCATTGACCAGCGGGTTGTCTTCCAGCGTCCATTCGCCGTCCTGCACGCGGTCGATCTCCATGCGGATGGCCAGCATCGCATCAATAAAGCGGTCCAGCTCGGCTTTGCTCTCGGACTCCGTTGGCTCCACCATCAGCGTACCCGCAACCGGGAACGACATGGTTGGCGCATGGAATCCATAGTCGATAAGACGTTTGGCAATATCCAGCTCGCTAATGCCGGTCTGCTCTTTCAGCGGACGAATATCCAGAATGCACTCGTGCGCCACGCGGCCATCACGACCGGTGTAGAGCACCGGGTAGGCCGACTTGAGGCGGGTCGCGATGTAGTTAGCGTTCAGGATCGCCACCTGGCTTGCCTTTTTCAGCCCTTCCGCGCCCATCATGCGGATGTACATCCAGCTGATTGGCAGGATAGAGGCGCTACCAAACGGTGCCGCTGACACCGCGCCCTGACGGGTCAGCATCCCTTCGATCTGCACCACGCTATGGCCTGGAACAAACGGTGCCAGGTGCGCTTTCACGCCGATTGGCCCCATACCCGGGCCGCCACCGCCGTGCGGAATGCAGAAGGTTTTATGCAGGTTCAGGTGCGAAACGTCCGCGCCGATGAAGCCCGGCGAGGTGATGCCCACCTGCGCATTCATGTTCGCACCGTCGAGATAGACCTGGCCGCCAAACTGATGCACCACTTCACACACTTCACGGATGGTCTCTTCGTACACGCCGTGAGTCGACGGGTAGGTCACCATGATGCAGGAGAGCTTATCGCCCGCCTGTTCGGCTTTCGCACGCAGGTCAGCGAGGTCAATGTTGCCGTTCTTATCGCACGCCACCACGACCACTTCCATCCCCGCCATCTGGGCGGAGGCCGGGTTGGTGCCGTGGGCAGAGCTTGGGATCAGGCAGATATCACGGTGGCCTTCGTTACGGCTCTCGTGATAGTGGCGGATCGCCAGCAGACCGGCGTACTCACCCTGCGCACCTGAGTTGGGCTGCATGCAGAGCGCATCGTAACCTGTAAGTTTCACCAGCCAGTCGGAGAGCTGGTTGATCATCAGGTGATACCCTTCCGCCTGATCGGCCGGGCAGAACGGGTGCAGCTCGGCAAACTCAGGCCAGGTGATAGGGATCATCTCCGCCGCCGCGTTCAGCTTCATGGTGCAGGAACCCAGCGGGATCATCGCCTGGTTCAGCGCCAGATCCTTGCGCTCCAGAGAATGCATGTAACGCATCATCTCGGTTTCGCTGTGGTAGCGGTTAAAGACCGGGTGCGTCAGGATCGCATCGTTACGCAGCATGCTTTCCTGAATTGAGCGGCTGTCGAGCGCGACCTCTTTGTCCAGCGTATCAATATCCAGACCGTGCGCGTCGCCCAGCAACACGTTAAACAGGTTGACGATATCTACACGGGTGGTGGATTCATCGAGGGTGATGCCGACCGCGTTATGGATGTCGCTGCGCAGGTTGATTTGCGCCGCATCAGCACGCGCCAGCACCGCCGCTTTGTCCGCCACTTCAACGCACAGGGTGTCGAAGTAGTGAGCGTGACGCAGTTTGAGGCCTTTCTGCTGCAGACCGCAGGCCAGAATATCGGCCAGACGGTGAATGCGGCTGGCGATGCGTTTCAGGCCAACCGGACCATGGAACACCGCATACAGGCTGGCAATGTTAGCCAGCAGAACCTGCGAGGTACAAATGTTGGAGTTCGCTTTCTCGCGGCGGATATGCTGCTCACGCGTCTGCATCGCCATGCGCAGCGCAGTGTTACCGGCAGCGTCTTTTGACACACCGATAATACGGCCAGGCATGGAGCGTTTGAATTCATCTTTTGCCGCAAAGAATGCCGCGTGCGGGCCGCCGTAACCCATCGGCACGCCGAAGCGCTGCGCAGAGCCGAAGACGATATCCGCACCCTGTTTGCCAGGCGCCGTCAACAGTACCAGTGCCATAAAATCAGCGGCGACGCTGACAACGACTTTGCGGGATTTGAGTTCGGTCATCAGCGCGCTGTAGTCATGCACTTCGCCGGTGGTGCCCACCTGCTGTAGCAGCACGCCAAAGACATCCTGGTGATCCAGTACTTTGTCGGCATCGTCGACAATCACGTCGAAGCCAAAGGTTTCCGCACGAGTGCGTACCACGTCCAGCGTCTGCGGATGAACATCCGCCGCCACGAAGAAGCGGTTGGCGTTTTTCAGCTTGCTCACGCGTTTCGCCATTGCCATGGCTTCTGCCGCGGCGGTCGCTTCATCCAGCAGAGACGCAGAGGCGATGTCGAGACCGGTCAGATCCAGGGTCACCTGCTGGAAGTTCAACAGCGCTTCCAGACGGCCCTGGGACACTTCCGGCTGATAGGGGGTATACGCGGTATACCAGCCCGGGTTTTCCAGCATGTTGCGCAGGATCACCGGCGGTAACTGCACGTTGGTATAACCCATGCCAATGTAAGACTTATAGCGCTTGTTAAGGGCTGCAATGGCCTTTAATTCTGCCAGCGCAGCAAATTCAGTCGTCGCCTCGCCCACCTGTGGTGGCGTGGCAAGCTGGATGTCTTTTGGCACGATCTGGCCGATCAGTGCGTCTAATGAATCCGCGCCAACTGTCTTCAGCATCTCCTGCTGTTGCTGAGCATCCGGCCCTATGTGACGTTCAATGAAGGCGCCACGGTTTTCAAGCTGGCTTAAAGTCTGTGTCATGAGCGATGGTTCCTGAAACGTGCAGTGAATATAAGTTCCCTCTCCCACCGGGAGAGGGTTAGGGTGAGGGGAAGATGGGCACCCTCACCCCTGTCCTCTCCCGAAGGGAGAGGGATAATGGCTTACTCGTCTTCTAACAGGGCTTCGTATGCGGTGGCATCCAGCAGCGCAGCAACCTGTGATTCGTCGCTGGCTTTGATCTTAAAGATCCAGCCGCCTTCATACGGTTCGCTGTTGACCAGTTCCGGGGAGTCGCTCAGCGCGTCGTTGACGGCAATGATTTCGCCGCTCACCGGTGCATAGATATCGGATGCCGCCTTAACAGATTCCGCGACAGCGCAGTCATCGCCTGCGCTAACGGTCGCGCCCACTTCCGGCAGGTCAACAAACACCATGTCGCCCAGCAGCTCTTGCGCGTGCTCGGTGATCCCAACGGTATAAGAGCCGTCCGCCTCTTTGCGCAGCCACTCGTGTTCTTTGCTGTATTTCAGTTCTGCTGGCACATTGCTCATTGAAGTTCTCCTGATAAAAATGATTAGGCGACCGGCTTACCGGCGCGAACAAAAATCGGTTTGGTCACGTGGACCGGCATTTCGCGGTTGCGGATCTGTACCACCGCCGTTTCGCCAATGCCGGCCGGCACGCGTGCCAGTGCAATACTGTAGCCCAGCGTCGGGGAGAAGGTACCGCTGGTGATCACGCCTTCACGCGGATTGCCGTCTGCATCGGTAAAACGTACCGGCAGTTCGCCGCGCAGCACGCCTTTTTCCTTCATCACCAGGCCAACCAGCTGTTCAGTGCCCTTTTCGCGCTGCATCTCCAGCGCTTCACGGCCAATAAATTCGCGGTCAGCCGGTTCCCACGCGATGGTCCAGCCCATGTTAGCGGCCAGTGGAGAGACGCTTTCGTCCATCTCCTGACCATAAAGGTTCATGCCCGCTTCCAGACGCAGCGTATCGCGCGCGCCCAGTCCTGCTGGCTTGACGCCCGCTTCCACCAGCGCACGCCAGAAGTCGGCGGCTTTTTCATTCGGCATGGCAATTTCATAGCCCGCTTCACCGGTATAGCCGGTGGTGGCGATAAACAGATCGCCCGCCTGCACGCCGAAGAACGGCTTCATGCCAGCGGTGGCTTCACGCTGCTCGTTGTTGAACAGCGTGGCGGCTTTCGCCTGCGCGTTCGGCCCCTGTACGGCGATCAGCGACAGATCATCACGGACGGTGATGTCGATGGCATACGGTTCAGCGTGTTGGGTAATCCAGGAGAGGTCTTTTTCGCGGGTGGCGGAGTTTACAACGAGGCGGAAGAAATCTTCAGTGAAGTAGTAGACGATAAGGTCGTCAATCACGCCGCCAGAGGCATTTAGCATGCCGGTATAGAGCGCTTTACCTGGCGTCTTCAGTTTTGCGACGTCGTTTGCCAGCAGATAACGCAAAAACTCCCGGGTGCGGCTACCGCGCAGGTCGACAATTGTCATGTGGGAGACGTCGAACATACCGGCATCGGTACGCACTGCGTGGTGTTCATCAATCTGGGAGCCGTAATGCAGCGGCATCATCCAGCCATGAAAGTCCACCATACGTGCACCGCATAACACGTGTTGTTCGTACAAAGGAGTCTGTTGAGCCATCTTTTCCTCGTTGAAAAATTCACCGTGAATCCCGGTATCGGCCCCGTCATTCGGCACCGACGCAAACGTTCTCTTTTACCTGAACTTACCACCGAAACCGACGGTTAACCATAAGGTAAAACAGGTCATCACATTAGCTTATGACCAAAAAACGCTGAAAAGCCTACAGAGTTATTCACTGGTAAAATGCGATTCAACCCGCATAAAATTAACAACGATCTAACAATATTTAGCACATGGTGATATTTCATGCGGAAAAACGGGCCAAATTTCCGTAACGTAAAAATAGCCAGATTAGATTATCTAATGCGAAAAATGGCGTGAAATTAGATTATTTCAAACGAGGATATTTACCCGGCGCAGAGGCCGGGTAAATAAAGTGTGACGGGGATCGAGATTAACGTAACCAGTCGGGCAGATCGTTAAGACCCATCGCCTGACGAAGGAGTTGAGGTTTTACGCCCGGAAGGGTGTCGGCCAGTTTCAGGCCGATGTCGCGCAGCAGTTTTTTCGCCGGATTTGCCCCGGCAAACAGCTCGCGGAAGCCCTGCATGCCTGCCAGCATCACCGCCGCGCTGTGCTTGCGGCTGCGTTCGTAGCGACGCAGGTAGAGATGCTGGCCAATGTCTTTACCTTCGCGGTGCAGACGGCGCAGCTCATTCACCAGCTCTGCCGCATCCATAAAGCCAAGGTTAACTCCCTGTCCGGCCAGCGGATGAATGGTATGCGCCGCGTCACCCACCAGCGCGAGACGGTGCGCCGCAAACTGGCGCGCGTAACGGCCGGTCAACGGGAATACCAGGCGTTCGCTCTCAAGGGTGCACAGACCAAGACGGTTATCAAACGCCATGCACAGCGCCTGATTAAACGCCTCTGGCGTCGCCTCGCACATCAGCTGTGCTTTTTCCGGCACCAGAGACCAGACGATCGAGCACAGGTGCGGATCGCTCAGCGGCAGAAATGCCAGAATACCGTCGTTATGGAAAATCTGGCGCGCAACGCCGCCGTGCGGCTCTTCAGTACGGATGGTTGCTACCAGCGCATGATGACGATAATCCCAGAAGGTCAGGGGAATATCCGCCTTGTTACGCAGCCACGAGTTTGCGCCATCCGCGCCCACCACCAGCCGCGCGGTAAGCATGTCGCCGCTCTGCAGGGTGAGAAACGCTTCGTTTTCGCCCCATGCCACCTGCTGGATTTGCGCGGGCGCCATCAGGGTGATATCGCTGCAGGATTGCGCTTTTTGCCATAACGCATGGTGAATGACGGCATTTTCGATGATATGACCCAGATGGCTATAGCCCATGCTTTCATCATCAAACGCGATATGGCCAAAGCTGTCTTTATCCCACACTTCCATTCCGTGATAGCAACTGGCACGCTGCGCCACGATATCTGACCAGACGCCAAGGCGCGTCAGTAGTTTTTCGCTGGCGGCATTGATTGCCGAGACGCGCAGTTCCGGCGGCGCATCGTGCGCAACGGGCTGAGGCAGATTTTGCTCCAGCACGGCCACGCGCAGACCGCTGCCCTCTAAACCACAGGCCAGCGCCAGCCCTACCATTCCGCCGCCCACAATGGCGACATCAACATTTTGCACGATGATAACTCCTTAACGCGCGACCCAACCAAGGGTCCGCTGCGCCAGCACGTCACGTGCCGGAATGAATAATTCCATCGCCATCAGCCCAAGGTTGCGGCCTGCAACCAGCGGTGCCCAGCGATTGGCAAACAGATGTACCAGGCCATCGGTGACGCCGATAGTCGCTTCTTTATCGGCCCGGCGTCGCTTCTGATAATGGCTGAGCACCGGATACGCACCGCAATCTTTTTGCTCATGCCACGCCTGAGACAGAGTCTCTGCCAGGCTCATCACGTCGCGTAGCCCAAGGTTGAAGCCTTGCCCGGCGATTGGGTGCAACGTCTGCGCGGCATTGCCGACCAGCGCCACGCGATGGGAGATGGACTGAGATGCCGTGGTCAGCGACAGCGGGTAAACAGCGCGTTTTCCCGCATGGGTAATACGCCCCAGCCGCCAGCCAAAGGCTTTTTGCAGTTCGGTACAGAAACGGTCGTCGGACCAGGCCTCAACGTCAGCCGCTTTATCCTGGGGATGACACCACACCAGCGAGCAGCGTCCGTTTGACATCGGCAGCATGGCCAGCGGGCCGTGCTGAGTGAAACGTTCAAACGCCCTGCCGTTGTGTTCTCCCGCCGTAGAAACGTTAGCAATAACGGCGACCTGTCCGTAAGGCTGGGCGCGCCATTCCACGCCGCACTGGGTGCCAAGCGCAGAACGTGAACCATCGGCGGCGACCAGAAGCTGGCCATCCAGAACCGTGCCGTTTTCCAGCGTCACGCTGACCGCCGCTTCGCTGCGGCTGAAGCTGGCGACGCGTGCCGGGCAATGGAGCGTCACGCCCGGGGCATCCTGCAATAAACGGAACAGACGCAGCCCGACGTCGTGAAGTTCAACCACCCGACCCAGGGCATCAATGCGGTAATCCTGCGCGTCCAGCGTCACAAACCCGGCATGGCCACGATCGCTGACGTGAACGGTGTTGATTGCCGTCGCACAATCCGCAATCGCCTGCCAGATGCCAATTCGAGCGAGCTGCTGGCAGGTCCCCTGAGCCAGGGCAATGGCGCGGGCATCAAAACCGGGATGGTCGGACGCCTCTGGCGCCACGGCCTCCACCAGATGGACCGGAAGTTGCCCTTTCGTCAAATGCGAGATGGCCAGCGCCAGCGTAGCTCCCGTCATCCCCCCACCAACGATAATCACGCTCATGGGCGTGCCGCTGCCATCAGCGCCTCAATGTCATCGGCGTTTTTCACCACGCCCGCGGTCAGGTTTTCGTTACCGGTTTCGGTGATGACAATGTCATCTTCGATGCGAATACCAATTCCACGGTACGCTTCCGGCACGTCGGCATCCGGCGCAATGTAGAGCCCCGGTTCAACGGTCAGCACCATACCCGGCTCCAGCACGCGAGAACGTTCTGAACCATACGCACCCACATCATGCACATCCAGCCCCAGCCAGTGGCTCAGGCCGTGCATAAAGTAGGGGCGATGCGCATTTTCAGCAATCAGGGTATCCACATCACCATTCAGAATCCCGAGCCTTACGAGGCCGGTAATCATGATGCGCACCACTTCGCCGGTCACTTCCTGGATGGAGGTGCCGGGGCGATAGAGCTTCAGCGCGGTTTCAAGAGATTCAAGAACGATGTCATAAATTTCGCGCTGCGCGGGAGTGAACTTACCGTTCACCGGGAACGTACGGGTGATGTCGCCCGCATAGCCCTGATATTCACAGCCTGCATCAATCAGCACCAGATCGCCGTCACGCAGTTCACTTTCATTTTCGGTGTAGTGCAGAATGCAGCCGTTTTCACCGCCGCCGACAATGGTGTTGTAAGAGGGATAACGCGCGCCGTGGCGGTTAAACTCGTGGTGAATCTCGCCTTCCAGCTGATATTCAAACAGGCCGGGATGGCACTTTTCCATCGCCCTTGTGTGAGCCAGCGCGCTGATTTCGCCTGCACGACGCATCACGTCCAGCTCTTCCTGCGATTTAAACAGGCGCATCTCGTGGACCACCGGGCGCCAGTCCGTCAGCGTGGCCGGGGCGGAGAGATTCTGCCGGGAGCCTTTACGCAGCTTATCCAGCGCGGTGAAGACTATCTCATCGGCGTACGCATACTCACCCTGCGCGTGGTAAAGCACATCCAGCCCGTTCAGCAACTGATAGAGCTGCTGGTTGATTTCGCTGAACGCCAGCGCACGGTCCACACCCAGTTTCGCGGGCGCGGCCTCTTGCCCCAGGCGGCGACCAAACCAGATCTCCGCGCTGAGATCCCGTATGCGGTTGAAAATCACGCTGTGGTTGTGGGTGTCATTGCTCTTGATCAGCACCAGTACCGCTTCCGGTTCATTGAACCCGGTGAAGTACCAGAAATCGCTGTTCTGGCGATAGGGGTATTCACTGTCAGCACTGCGCGTCACTTCGGGCGCGGCAAAAATCAGCGCAGCGCTTCCGGGCTGCATTTTTGCCAGCAGCGCCTGACGACGACGGGAATACTCTTGATGCGAGATAACCATGACACCCTCCTGTGCGTTATTTTTCTTAATGTAAGGTTGGCTTACGAACTTCCGGTGCGGTTGGCTGCGAGCGGGTGAAGTTATCGTGGCACAGCAGTGCCGCCACGCGAACGTACTCGATAATCTCTTCGAGAGACATCTCCAGCTCTTCCTGATCTTCTTCTTCGTCGTAACCCAGTTGCGCGATGTTACGCAGATCGTCGATCGCTTCACCCGCTTCGCCGGTCACTTTATCAAGCTTAGGCTGCGTTACGCCCAGCCCCAACAGATAGTGGTTTACCCAACCGGCCAGCGCATCGGCGCGATCGAACACGCTGACATCGTCGCCTTCAGGCAGATAAAGCTGAAAAAGGAAGCCATCGTCCTCCAGCGAATCGCTGATTGCCGAGTGCATTTTTCGCAGCGCTTCCGCCAGTTCATGACCAAACGCCAGCCCTTCGTTCGTCAGGTCGTGGATCAGCGGCTGCCATGAGCTGTCGCTGTTTCCGCCGCATAGCATGCCACTGATCAGACCGTGCATTTCGGCAGGGGTTAAACCCACACCCTGCTGGTTCAGTAACTGGTTTAAATCGTTGTAACCAGGCATTTCGTTCTGTATAGACATGAGCTTTCGTCATCAAAGGGAGGAATATTCATGATATGCTACCACTTTGGACCCTGGTGATACCAGAAAAGGGCTTGTATCTTCACATCAGGGTAGCTATAGTGTCGCCCCTTCGCAGCCCCTGGGGCAGTAAGCGAAGGCAGCGCAGTCAATCAGCAGGAAGGTGGCATGTCTGCACAACCCGTCGATCTCCAGATTTTTGGCCGTTCACTGCGAGTGAATTGTCCTCCTGAACAAAGGGATGCTTTGAATCAGGCTGCGGACGATTTGAATCAGCGGTTGCAAGATCTTAAAGAACGCACTAGAGTCACAAATACTGAGCAGCTGGTTTTTATCGCCGCGTTGAACATCAGCTATGAACTGACTCAGGAAAAAGCGAAGACCCGCGACTACGCGGCAAGCATGGAGCAGCGCATTAAAATGCTCCAGCAGACCATAGAACAGGCGTTGCTTGATCAAGGTCGCAATCCCGAAAGACCGGGACCAAAGTTTGAATAACACTTCTCAGTTGACTATGGTAGAGTAACTGTGAAGACAAAATTTCTCTGAGATGTTCGCAAGCGGGCCAGTCCCCTGAGCCGATATTTCATACCACAAGAATGTGGCGCTCCATGGTTGGTGAGCATGCTCGGTTCGTCCGAGAAGCCTTAAAACTATGACGACACATTCACCTTGAACCAAGGGTTCAAGGGTTACAGCCTGCGGCGGCATCTCGGAGATTCCCTCACTCTTCTTCTACCACTACCATGACTCAATTCCCTGAAGTTTCTGCCTCACGCCAGGATATTCGTCAACTCATTCGACAACGTCGCCGGGCGTTAACCCCTGAACAGCAAGCGCATTTTGCCCAGCAGGCCGCGGCACGCATGATGGCGTATCCGCCTGTAGTAATGGCGCATACCGTCGCGCTGTTTCTCTCTTTTGATGGTGAGCTGGATACGCAGCCACTCATCGAACAACTCTGGCGAGCCGGAAAGTGGGTCTATCTGCCGGTGCTGCATCCGTTTAGCGCAGGGAACCTGCTGTTTCTGCACTACCACCCGCACAGCGAACTGGTTGTGAATCGTCTGAAAATCACCGAGCCGAAGCTGGATGTGCGCGACGTGCTGCCGCTGTCACAGCTGGACGTGCTGATTACGCCGCTGGTGGCGTTTGATGAACAGGGCCAGCGTTTAGGAATGGGCGGGGGGTTCTATGACAGAACGTTGCAAAACTGGCAGCAGTACGGGTTGCAGCCGGTGGGTTATGCGCATGATTGCCAGGCGGTAGACGCCTTGCCGGTCGAGAAGTGGGATGTGCCGTTGCCGGCGGTGGTGACGCCATCGAAGTTGTGGGAATGGTAAAACAGGCGTGCGGCCTGATGCCCTCACCCCAGCCCTCTCCCGGTGGGAGAGGGAGAAAACATAAAAAACGGTAACTATCGTTACCGTTTTGCATTTACCTCACACCCTCAGTACAGCAGACGCGCGCGAATCGTCCCCGGAATGGCCTTCATGCTCTGCAGCGCTTTCTCGGCCACATCTTCATCTGCTTCGATATCAATAACCACATAGCCCATCTGCGAGTTGGTTTGCAGATACTGCGCGGCAATGTTGACGCTCTGCTCGGCAAAGATCTGGTTGATGGCGGTCAGCACACCCGGACGGTTTTCGTGAATGTGCAGCAGACGACGGCCACCGTGCAGCGGCAGCGACACTTCCGGGAAGTTAACGGCAGAGAGCGTTGAACCGTTATCGGAGTATTTGCTCAGTTTACCCGCCACTTCCAGGCCGATGTTCTCCTGCGCTTCCTGAGTAGAGCCACCGATGTGTGGCGTCAGGATCACGTTGTCGAACTCGCACAGCGGAGAGTTAAATGGATCGCTGTTGGTTGCAGGCTCCGTCGGGAAGACGTCGATAGCCGCCCCCGCCAGATGCTTACGCTTCAGGGCATCGCACAGCGCGGGAATGTCGACAACCGTACCGCGTGCGGCGTTGATCAGCAGGGAACCCGGCTTCATCAGCGCCAGCTCTTCCGCGCCCATCATGTTTTTGGTTGAGGCGTTTTCCGGCACATGCAGGCTCACCACGTCGCTCATGTTCAGCAGGTCAGAAAGATGTTGAACCTGAGTGGCGTTCCCCAGCGGCAGTTTGCTTTCAATGTCGTAGAAGTAAACATGCATGCCCAGGGATTCAGCCAGGATACCCAGTTGGGTACCAATGTGGCCGTAACCAATGATACCCAGCTTTTTACCGCGCGCTTCATAAGAGCCCGCGGCCAGTTTGTTCCACACGCCGCGGTGGGCTTTGGCGTTGGCTTCCGGAATACCACGCAGCAGCAGCAGCAGTTCGCCAATCACCAGCTCCGCCACGGAACGGGTGTTGGAGAATGGGGCGTTGAAGACCGGGATACCGCGTTTTGCGGCAGCATTCAGGTCAACCTGGTTGGTACCGATGCAGAAACAGCCGATAGCGACCAGCTTTTCCGCCGCAGCAATAACATCTTCAGTCAGGTGAGTACGGGATCGCAGGCCGATGAAATGGGCATCACGGATGGACGCTTTCAGCTCTTCAGTATCCAGCGCGCCTTTGTGAAATTCGATGTTGGTGTAACCTGCCGCGCGAAGGCTATCAAGTGCTTTTTGATGCACGCCTTCTACTAGCAGGAATTTAATCTTGTCTTTCTCCAGTGATACCTTTGCCATTTACCCGACCCTGTTTTTTTGTCTGAACTGATGTTGTGCTGGATTGAAATCCGCTTAGCCAACATATCAAAAAAAACTATTGCAGCAATATGAACGTTTGCGTCGGCACTCTGAAGAAAAGTCATACAGCGCAAAATAGCAGAGTAAAATGCTGTAAATATTTGTGAATGCGGAAGGTTCAGCAAGAGAGGGGCAAAAAACGTGACACAAGTCACCGAATTTAGCTTTTCAAAATTTTTTTAGCGGGGGGAGGACTCCCCCCGTCAGATCATTTTACGATGGTTTTCACGCCATCAGCCGTGCCGATCAGCGCAACATCTGCGCCACGGTTGGCGAATAACCCTACTGTTACCACGCCCGGAATGCCGTTGATGGCGTTTTCGAGCGCGATCGCGTCGAGAATTTCCAGGCCATGAACGTCGAGGATCACGTTGCCGTTATCGGTGACCACACCCTGACGGTATTCAGGACGTCCGCCGAGTTTTACCAGCTCACGTGCCACGGCGCTGCGCGCCATTGGGATCACTTCAACCGGCAGCGGGAATTTACCCAGAATATCAACCTGCTTGGATGCATCCGCGATACAGATGAATTTATCGGCCACGGAGGCGATGATCTTTTCACGCGTCAGCGCTGCGCCGCCGCCTTTGATCATCTGCATATGCCCGTTGATTTCATCCGCGCCATCAACGTAGATCCCCAGACGGTCCACTTCGTTCAGATCGAAAACGGTAATGCCGAGGCTTTTCAGCTTTTCCGTGGAAGCATCGGAGCTCGAAACCGCGCCCTCGATTTGCCCCTTCATCGTGCCCAGCGCATCGATAAAGTGTGCCGCCGTCGACCCCGTACCCACACCGACGATAGTACCCGGTTGCACGTACTGGAGCGCGGCCCATCCTACTGCTTTTTTCAGTTCATCCTGCGTCATGATCGTTTTGCCTGTGGTATGAAAACTTAGGGCGCATTATAGAACACGTGAGGTGGAATTCGTCTGCCACAAAGGGAAAATTGTGTCATAGTGCAGATTAAGCAAAATTAAGGAGTAAGCCAGAGCAATGAAACGTCCGGACTACAGAACACTACAGGCACTTGATGCAGTTATTCGTGAACGCGGTTTTGAGCGCGCAGCGCAAAAGCTGTGTATTACTCAGTCCGCCGTATCGCAGCGTATCAAACAGCTTGAAAACATGTTCGGGCAGCCACTGCTGGTGCGTACCGTGCCACCGCGTCCAACAGAGCAAGGACAAAAGCTCCTCGCCCTGCTGCGTCAGGTTGAACTGCTGGAAGACGAATGGCTGGGTGATGAACAAACGGGTTCTACGCCGTTGCTGCTGTCGCTGGCGGTGAACGCCGACAGTCTGGCAACCTGGCTGCTGCCCGCCCTCGCCCCGGTTCTGGCCGATTCCCCTATCCGTCTGAATCTTCAGGTTGAAGATGAAACCCGCACCCAGGAACGCCTGCGTCGCGGTGAAGTGGTCGGGGCGGTCAGTATTCAGCCTCAGGCACTGCCAAGCTGCCTGGTCGATCAACTGGGCGCGCTGGATTACCTGTTTGTCGGTTCAAAAGCCTTTGCGGAGCGCTACTTCCCCAATGGCGTCACCCGCGCCGCGCTGCTTAAGGCGCCTGCCGTGGCGTTCGACCATCTGGACGATATGCATCAGGCGTTCCTGCAACAAAACTTTGACCTGCCACCGGGCAGCGTGCCGTGCCACATCGTGAACTCGTCTGAAGCCTTCGTGCAGCTTGCGCGTCAGGGAACCACCTGCTGCATGATCCCGCACCTGCAGATTGAAAAGGAGTTGAAAAGCGGTGAGCTGATTGATTTGACGCCGGGGCTGTATCAGCGCCGGATGCTTTACTGGCACCGTTTTGCGCCGGAAAGCCGCATGATGCGCAACGTCACCGACGCGCTGCTGGCATACGGGCACAAGGTGTTGAGACAGGATTAATCGCTTGAATTCCCTCTCCCACAGGGAGAGGGTTAGGGTGAGGGCAAATTACTGCGCCTTAGCCGTCTCAGTTTGCTGAGTTTGCGTCGGCTCCAGCTGGAACACCACATCAACCTGATCGTCGAATTGAATGGTCGGCTGCTCATAACTTTCCTGAGCAGATACCGGCGCCGCATCGGCTTTCATCATCCGTACCATCGGGCTTGGCTGATAGTTAGAGACGTGGTAACGCACGCTATACACCGGGCCGAGCTTACTCTTAAAGCCAGCGGCCAGCTGCTGCGCCTGATGCATCGCATCGTCAATTGCCGCTTTACGCGCTTCGTCTTTGTATTTCTCCGGTTGCGCAACGCCCAGTGAGACGGAACGAATTTCGTTCAGACCCGCCTTCAGCGCGCCATCCAGAAGGGAGTTCAGCTTATCCAGCTGGCGGACGGTCACCTCAACGCTACGCACCGCGCGATAGCCTTTCAGGATACTTTTGCCGTTCTGGTAGTCGTAATCAGGCTGAGTACGCAGGTTCGCAGAGCTGATGTCTTTTTTGGCAACACCGTTCTGCTCCAGGAAAGAGAGATATTGCGCAACACGATCGTCAGCCTGCTTCTTGGCGGAAGCGGCATCCTTCGCGGCCACGTTGACTTCAATTGCCAGCGTCGCAACATCCGGTACCGCATCCACGCTGGCGGTGCCGGAAGTGACGATGTGCGGACCATTAGGCAATTCATTCGCCTGAACAGACACCGCACCCAAACTTACTAATGCCGCCAGGGCCATCACGTTAAACTTCACTGTCATTCCTCCATGTTGCGAAGAGTGCCCTAACAACAGGGCGCATGCCAGCAAGCTTAGCGGGTCCTGCTCAGTTGTCCATAAGACAACGCTTAGTTGAACAATCCCTGAACATGATGAATCCCCTCTTTCGCCAGTTGAAAGGCAATGACCCACATCACCACGCCCACCAGCGTGTTGATGATCCGCTGGGCTTTGGCGGTACGCAAACGGGGTGCCAGCCACGCCGCCAGAATGGCGAGGCCAAAGAACCAGAGAAAGGAGGCGCTCACCGTGCCCAGGGCAAACCAGCGCTTCGGCTCAACGTCCAGTTGCCCACCCAGGCTCCCGAGCACCACAAACGTGTCGAGATAGACGTGCGGGTTAAGCCACGTTACCGCCAGCATGGTGACGATAATCTTCCAGCGCCCCTGCTTCATCACTTCGGCGCTCGCCAGCTCCAGGTTACTGCTCATTGCCGTTTTTAACGCACCGAATCCGTACCACAGCAGGAAGGCGACCCCGCCCCAGGTCACCAGCGTCAGCAGCCAGGGTGACTGCATCAGCAGCGCACTCCCGCCAAAAATCCCGGCACAAATCAGCAGTAAGTCGCTTACCGCGCACAGCAGAGCAATCATCAGATGATACTGGCGGCGAATCCCCTGGTTCATGACAAACGCATTTTGCGGACCGAGGGGAAGGATCATGGCTGCGCCTAACGCAAGCCCCTGAAAATAATACGATAACATGACATTTATCTCGCAGAATTGTCTTTGGAGCAGACTATACTGCGAGAAGAACATTAGAGGAAATTGATAATATTAATTGGGTATTAGCATAGCTAATAAAATAAAAGCCCGGTGGCGCTAGCGCTTACCGGGCCTACGGGAGACGTTATTCGGCTTCTTTTACTTTTTTGACGTTTACGTCCATCTGCGGATACGGGAAGCTGATGCCGTTAGCGTCAAACTCGCGCTTAATGCGCTCCAGCACGTCCCAGTACACGTTTTGCAGATCGCTGCTTTTGCTCCAGATACGCACCACGAAGTTAATAGAGGAAGCACCCAGCTCGTGCAGGCGCACGGTCTGCTCTTTGTCCTTCAGAATGCGATCGTCGGAGGCGATGATGTTAGCAATCAGCGATTTCACCTGATCAATATCGGAATCATACGCCACGCTGATAATTAACTCGTTACGGCGCACCGGCTCGCGAGAAAAGTTAATAATGTTGCCCGCGATGATTTTCCCGTTCGGGACCACCACGATACGCCCGTCAACGGTACGCAGAGTGGTAGAGAAAATTTGTACCTGCAGTACGGTACCGGCAATGCCGCCCAGATCAACATACTCACCGGAACGGAATGGACGGAAGGTGACCAGCAGTACGCCTGCCGCCAGGTTCGAGAGCGAGCCCTGTAACGCCAGACCAATAGCCAGACCCGCGGCACCAAGCACGGCGATCACCGATGCCGTTTGTACCCCCACGCGCCCCAGTGCAGCAATCAGCGTAAACGCGATGATGCCATAGCGCACCAGCGCAGAGAGAAAGTCAGCCACCGTAGCGTCAATGTGTCGCGCTACCATCACCCGGTTGACCGCATTCGATACAATACGCGCCACGATCATCCCGACGATGATGATGGCAATCGCCGCGACGATATTCACGGCGTAGCTCAGCAGCAGCGCCTGGTTGCGCACCAGCCAGTTACCGGCGTTATTGATGCTGTCTACAACATCGAGTTGTTCCATTTATTCTTCCTTTTGTTAAACCAAAACACAAATCCATCCCCCATGGAGACAGGCAGGTCCGTAAAGGGTAAACAAAAAGCGCAAGTTTTGCCAAACAGATCACAAAAACCGCTCTGACAGGGTATTGAAAAAGCATAAAAAAAGGCCCGCGTTTGCGGGCCTCCTGATGCTGTCAGCAGCTCAAATTACAGAACGTCGATCGCGTTCAGCTCTTTGAATGCCTGCTCCAGACGGGTCACCATGGACGTCTGCGCTGCGCGCAGCCATACGCGTGGATCGTAGTATTTCTTGTTCGGCTGGTCTTCGCCTTTCGGGTTGCCCAGCTGGCCCTGCAGGTAAGCTTCGTTCGCTTTGTAGTACTGCAGGATACCGTCCCAGGTTGCCCACTGGGTGTCGGTATCGATGTTCATTTTCACTACGCCGTAGCTTACGGAGTCTTTGATTTCCTGAGCAGAAGAACCGGAACCGCCGTGGAAGACGAAGTTCAGGCTGTTGTGCGGCAGGTTGTGTTTCTTGGACACGTATTCCTGAGAGTCACGCAGGATGGTTGGGGTCAGAACCACGTTACCTGGTTTGTAAACGCCGTGTACGTTACCGAAGGACGCTGCAATGGTGAAGCGTGGGCTGATTTTGCTCAGCTCGGTGTAAGCGTAATCAACGTCTTCTGGCTGAGTGTACAGAGCAGAAGCGTCCATGTGGCTGTTGTCCACGCCGTCTTCTTCACCGCCGGTGCAACCCAGTTCGATTTCCAGGGTCATGCCCATTTTGGACATGCGCGCCAGGTATTTGGAGCAGATCTCGATGTTCTCTTCCAGAGACTCTTCAGACAGGTCGATCATGTGAGAAGAGAACAGTGGCTTACCGGTAGCCGCGAAATGTTTTTCACCCGCGTCCAGCAGACCGTCGATCCACGGCAGCAGTTTCTTCGCGCAGTGGTCAGTGTGCAGGATAACTGGAACACCGTAGTGTTCAGCCATCTGGTGTACGTGGTGCGCACCAGAGATAGCGCCCAGGATTGCAGCACCCTGAGGAATGTCAGTTTTCACGCCTTTACCTGCGATGAACGCAGCGCCGCCGTTAGAGAACTGTACGATAACCGGTGCTTTAACTTTTGCAGCGGTTTCCAGTACGGCGTTGATGGAGTCAGTACCCACGCAGTTAACTGCTGGCAGAGCAAAGTTGTTTTCTTTAGCTACCTGGAACACTTTCTGAACGTCATCACCAGTGATCACGCCAGGTTTTACGAAATCAAAAATTTTAGACATGTTGCTTAGTCCTGTATCTTCGGCCGTTAGAAAAGGTGCGAGCTCTTAAAGCGCGCTGAAAATTGGGCAGGTTTCCCTGCCCTTGAATGGCTTACTTCTTAGCGCGCTCTTCGAGCATTGCTACTGCTGGCAGAACTTTGCCTTCCACGAATTCGAGGAATGCGCCGCCACCAGTGGAGATGTAGGAGATTTTGTCAGCGATACCGAACAGGTCGATTGCTGCCAGGGTGTCACCACCGCCTGCGATAGAGAACGCTTCGCTGTCTGCGATAGCGTTAGCAACAATTTCAGTCCCTTTACGGAAGTTCGGGAATTCGAACACGCCAACAGGACCGTTCCACAGGATAGTTTTTGCGTTTTTCAGGATTTCAGCCAGTTTCTGTGCAGAAACGTCACCCAGGTCCAGAATCTGCTCTTCATCTTTGATGTCGTTTACAGATTTCAGCGTAGCAGTCGCCGTTTCGGAGAACTCAGTGGCAACGCGAACATCGGTCGGAACCGGGATATCACAGGTACCCAGCAGGCGTTTGGCTTCGTCAACCAGGTCTGCTTCATACAGGGATTTACCGACGTTGTGGCCCTGAGCGGCAACGAAGGTGTTCGCGATACCACCGCCAACGATCAGCTGGTCAGCGATTTTAGACAGGGAATCCAGAACGGTCAGTTTGGTAGAAACTTTAGAACCACCCACGATGGCAACCATTGGACGAGCAGGTTCTTTCAGTGCTTTACCCAGCGCATCCAGTTCCGCGGCCAGCAGAGGACCAGCGCACGCAACGTCTGCGAATTTACCGATACCGTGGGTAGACGCCTGCGCACGGTGCGCAGTACCGAATGCATCCATTACGAATACGTCGCACAGCGCCGCGTATTTTTTGGAGAGTGCTTCGTCGTCTTTCTTCTCGCCTTTGTTGAAGCGAACGTTTTCCAGCACCACCAGCTCACCGGCAGCCACTTCCACGCCATCCAGGTAATCTTTCACCAGGCGAACCGGGCTGGACAGTTTGTCTTTCAGGTAATTAACAACCGGCAGCAGAGAGAACTCTTCGTTGTACTCGCCTTCAGTTGGACGACCCAGGTGGGAGGTCACCATCACTTTCGCACCCTGCTTCAGAGCCAGTTCGATGGTTGGCAGAGATGCACGGATACGCGCGTCACTGGTCACTTTGCCATCTTTAACTGGCACGTTCAGATCCGCACGGATGAAAACGCGTTTACCAGCCAGATCCAGATCGGTCATCTTAATTACAGACATGGTGAATCCTCTCGTTGATTCTTAAAGTTTTGCAGACGCACGATGCGTCTTACCTGAAACCTTTGGCAGCCATTGCTAACGTGGTGTCGAGCATTCGGTTAGCAAAGCCCCATTCGTTATCACACCAGACCAGCGTCTTGATAAGGTGTGCGCCACTGACGCGCGTTTGCGTGCCATCAACAATGGCGCTGTGCGGGTCGTGGTTAAAATCCACTGAGACCAACGGTAATTCCGTATAGTCAACTATACCATGAAATGCCCCCTGTGCCGCTTTTTGCAGCAACAGGTTGACTTCACAGGCTTTTACCGGTTTTTTCACCGTCACGCTGAGGTCAATTGCGGTGACGTTTATCGTCGGTACACGCACGGCAATCGCTTCGAAACGGTCATTAAACTGCGGGAAAATTCGGGTGATCCCGGCAGCCAGTTTTGTGTCCACCGGGATGATTGACTGGCTCGCAGCACGCGTGCGTCGTAAATCCGGGTGGTAGGCGTCAATGACCTGCTGATCGTGCATGGCGGAGTGAATCGTGGTCACGGTGCCGGATTCAATGCCATATGCATCGTCTAACAGTTTAATGACCGGAATAATGCAGTTGGTGGTGCAGGAGGCGTTGGAGACAATACGGTGTTCGGCTTGCAGCTCATGCTGATTGACGCCGAAAACGACCGTTGCGTCGAGGTCGTTACTGCCGGGATGAGAGAACAGGACTTTTTTCGCGCCGGCGGTGAGATGCGCTTCGCCGTGTTCGCGGTTGCCATATACGCCGGTACAGTCAAGCACCACATCCACACCCAGTTCACGCCACGGTAGCGCGGCAATACTGCGCTCATGCAGTACGCGGATCGTATCGTCACCGACAAACAGCTGATCCCTTTCCTGGCGCACGTCCCAGGCAAAGCGTCCGTGGCTGGTGTCATATTTCAATAAATGCGCCATGCCCGCAGCATCCGCCAGTTCATTGATTGCCACCACGGTAATTTCCGCCCGACGCCCGGATTCATATAAAGCACGAACCACGTTGCGCCCGATGCGACCGAAGCCATTAATCGCTACGCGTACGGTCATAGATCTCCTGCAAAGCTATCCCTGAGTTCGAGGTGGCTGAAAGAGTAATCCAGCTACGCCCGAAGGGGAATCTTTGCTATCACAAACTGCGATTGATTGGTCAATTGTCGAACATTTAATCGACTGAAACGCTTCAGCAAGAATAAGCGAATCGGGGAATAAAAGGAATGTCTGTCCAGATGAATAAGCGAGCTATATGACTTGCGTCACATTTTAGGTGGAATAATGCTTACAAAAAAGCCGGGTGGCGCGCTAGCGCTTACCCGGCCTACTTTCGAGCCATTTGTAGGCCCGGTAAGCGTAAGCGCCACCGGGCAAAACGGCAATTACAGCAGTTCTTTAGCCTTAGCGACAACGTTCTCAACGGTGAAGCCGAACTCTTCGAACAGCTGCTCTGCCGGAGCAGATTCACCGAAGGTGGTCATACCGACGATAGCGCCGTTCAGGCCCACGTATTTGAACCAGTAGTCAGCGATACCCGCTTCAACCGCCACGCGTGCGGAAACGGCTTTAGGCAGTACGGATTCACGGTAAGCAGCATCCTGCTTGTCGAACGCATCGGTAGACGGCATGGAAACCACACGCGCTTTAACGCCTTCGGCAGTCAGTTTGTCCCAGGCTGCAACAGCCAGCTCAACTTCAGAACCGGTTGCGATGAAGATCAGCTCTGGCTGTCCCGCGCAATCCTTCAGCACGTAGCCACCGCGGGCGATGTTCGCCAGCTGCTCTTCGGTACGATCTTGCTGCGCCAGGTTCTGACGGGAGAGGATCAGCGCGGTTGGACCGTCCTGACGCTCAACGCCATATTTCCATGCCACTGCAGATTCCACCTGGTCACATGGACGCCATGTGCTCATGTTCGGGGTGACACGCAGAGAAGCAACCTGCTCTACCGGCTGGTGAGTTGGACCATCTTCGCCCAGACCAATGGAGTCGTGGGTATAAACCATCACCTGACGCTGTTTCATCAGCGCAGCCATACGCACGGCGTTACGGGCATATTCCACGAACATCAGGAAGGTAGAGGTGTACGGCAGGAAACCACCGTGCAGGGAGATACCGTTCGCGATAGCGGTCATACCGAATTCACGTACACCATAATGGATGTAGTTACCGGCCGCATCTTCGTTGATTGGCTTAGAGCCAGACCACAGGGTCAGGTTAGACGGTGCCAGGTCAGCGGAGCCGCCGAGGAATTCTGGAAGCCATGGACCGAACGCTTCGATCGCATTCTGAGACGCTTTACGGCTGGCGATTTTAGATGGGTTCGCCTGCAGTTTAGCGATGAACTCGTTCGCTTTCGCGTCGAAGTCAGACGGCATTTCACCTTTCATACGACGGGTGAATTCAGCCGCTTCCTGTGGGAAGGCTTTAGCGTAAGCCGCGAACTTCTCGTTCCAGGCCGCTTCTTTCGCCTGACCCGCTTCTTTGGCATCCCACTGGGCATAGATTTCAGATGGGATTTCGAATGCAGGGTGTTTCCAGCCCAACGCTTCACGGGTCAGCGCGATTTCCGCGTCGCCCAGTGGCGCACCGTGGGAATCGTGGGTGCCCGCTTTGTTCGGAGAACCGAAACCGATGATGGTTTTGCACATCAGCAGGGATGGTTTGTCAGTGACCGCACGCGCTTCTTCTACTGCACATTTAATCGAGTCAGCATCGTGGCCATCAACGCCACGCACAACGTGCCAGCCGTAGGCTTCGAAACGTGCCGCAGTGTCATCAGTGAACCAGCCTTCAACATGACCGTCGATGGAGATACCGTTGTCGTCGTAGAACGCAACCAGTTTGCCCAGCTTCAGGGTACCTGCCAGGGAGCACACTTCGTGAGAAATGCCTTCCATCATGCAGCCGTCGCCCATGAACGCGTAGGTGAAGTGGTCAACAATGTCGTGACCAGGACGGTTGAACTGCGCCGCCAGAGTCTTCTCAGCAATCGCCATACCCACCGCGTTCGCAATACCCTGACCCAGTGGGCCGGTCGTGGTTTCAACACCTGCGGTGTAACCCACTTCCGGGTGACCCGGGGTTTTGGAGTGCAGCTGACGGAAGTTTTTCAGCTCTTCGATAGGCAGATCGTAGCCAGTGAGGTGCAGCAGGCTGTAGATCAGCATTGAGCCGTGGCCGTTAGACAGCACGAAACGGTCGCGGTCAGCCCATGCCGGGTTCTGCGGGTTGTGGTTCAGGAAATCACGCCACAGGACTTCGGCGATATCAGCCATACCCATAGGGGCCCCTGGGTGGCCAGATTTGGCTTTCTGTACTGCGTCCATGCTCAGCGCACGAATAGCATTAGCAAGCTCTTTACGTGAGGACATTTTAACTCCAGATCGGACTGTTAAAGGCCATGCCCTTGACGACAGCGCGTTTTGGGCTACGCCGGAAAAAAGTGCCAACAATGTAACCCAAGCGGCATGCCATGTACATGGAGCATTCTTTTGCCGCTTAAGAAATCTCTGGATCATGCTCGCATGTTGCGCAATCTGCTCGCCCGGGCCCGTCGATATTCCTTATACTTAGCCCGACCCCGGCTTCGCTGTCGGTGTACTTTTCGGATTTTATTCAGATTAACGAGTACGGAAGCAACCTCATGAAAATGCGTGCATTAGTGCTGGCCCTGGGTACAACGTTCCTGCTGAGCGGTTGTCAGAATATGGATTCTAACGGCCTGATGTCCTCAGGCGCAGAAGCTTTTCAGGCCTATTCCCTGAGCGACGCGCAGGTTAAAGCCCTGAGCGACCAGGCCTGTAAAGATATGGATGGAAAGGCTACGATTGCCCCGGCCAACAGTCCCTACACGCAGCGTCTGAATAAAATTGCCTCTGCGCTTGGCGATAACATTAACGGTCAGCCGGTGAACTACAAAGTGTACGTCGCGAAAGACGTGAACGCCTTTGCCATGGCGAACGGCTGTATCCGCGTTTACAGCGGGTTAATGGACATGATGACCGACAACGAAGTGGAAGCGGTGATCGGCCATGAAATGGGCCACGTTGCCCTCGGCCACGTGAAGAAAGGGATGCAGGTCGCCTTAGGCACTAACGCCATCCGCGCGGCGGCGGCTTCTGCGGGCGGTATTGTGGGCAGCCTGTCCCAGTCACAGCTTGGCGATGTGGGCGAAAAGCTGGTTAACTCCCAGTTCTCTCAACGTCAGGAGTCCGAAGCGGATGACTACTCCTACGATCTGTTGCGCAAACGCGGTATCAATCCAGCAGGTTTAGCCACCAGTTTTGAAAAACTGGCTAAACTGGAAGCCGGACGTCAAAGCTCCATGTTTGATGATCACCCGGCCTCAGAAGCGCGTGCACAACATATTCGCGACCGTATGGCCGCAGACGGAATTAAATAATTTTGGAAGGAGGCAAATTTGCCTCCTTTTTATTTCGCATGAATTGCTAATTTAACCGCACATATCGGTAACACCCACAAAAGCCCCGTCACACCTGCCCTTCACCATTGAAATGTCTGGTCACATAATTATTGCAATCGGTTACTTTTCGGGTAATTATCGAATCCGCAGTAATTCAAATTAATATATTAAGACAGAGACGTTCCCTCCGTGAAAAAAGAATTATCGTTAGTTGCGTTAAGCATATTTGCCACATTACCTGCCGTTGCAAGCCAACAATCAGACAGCCAGGGTTTTATTAATGACAGCCATTTAGATCTGTTTTTACGCAATGCGTATATCAGCCGTGATTATCATCAGGGCCAGCAGGATAAAGCAGAATGGGGTCAGGGTATCATCGCCACCTTTGAATCAGGTTATACCGAAGGAGTGGTTGGCTTTGGCGTGGACGGCATTGCGCAGTATGGCGTGCGTCTGGACGGTGGCCGCGGTAAGAGCGGCGCAGGTGGCATTGACTTCTTTAAACAGGAAGACGACGGACGCGCAAAATCCGATCTGGCGAAATTTGGCGCGACCGCCAAAATGCGCATCTCGAATACCGTACTCAGCTACGGTAATCAGCGTCCCGAGCTGCCAATCATTAACGCCGACAGCTCCCGCCTGCTGTTTGAAAGCTACACCGGCACCATGCTGACTTCTAAAGAGATCGACGGTCTGGAAATCAACGCCGGTTATTTCACCGACGAGCAGCGTAAAAGTGACGATCGCCACGACAGCGGCCTCAAGGGCTTCTCCTTCGGCGGGGCGAGCTACCAGTTCAATGACCAGTTCAGCGGCGCGCTGTACGCCTCCCATAATGAAGAGGTGATGAACAAGCAATATCTGGGCATGAATTTCAAACAGCCGTTCAGCACTGGCCAGCAGCTGGTACTCGATTTTAACGGCTACAACTCGCGTCTGGATCAGGGCTACGCAGACAGCCTCGACACGGGCCGCAGCAACACCATCTGGAGCCTGGCGGCGAGCTACATCTGGGATATCCATACGTTCAAAGTGGCGTACCAGCAGAGCAGCGGAAGCACCGGCTACAACTATGGCGGCTACCGCGACCAGGGCGGTGTTGGTGACGGCGGCAACACCATCTGGCTGGCGAACTCCTACTGGTCTGATTTTAACGGTGAAGACGAACGTTCATGGCAGGCGTCTTACGGGCTGGACTTTGGCGGTCTCGGTTTGCCGGGTCTGAGCTGGACCACCGCCTACGTGCGTGGCGACAACATTAAAACCGCTGATACCAGTAACGGCAAAGAGCATGAATGGTTTAACCAGATCCAGTATCAGGTGCAGGACGGCCCGGCGAAAGATCTGAAGCTGAAACTGCGTTATTCCGTACTGCGCGTCTCCAGCAACGCCAGCGATTACAACGTGGGCGGGGATGAGATCCGCGCTTACGTGGAATACCCGTTTAACGTGTTCTGAGTTTGTCCCCTCACCCTAACCCTCTCCCAAAGGGAGAGGGCCGGGGTGAGGGAAAAACAGCTAGTAAAGCGTCTTCTGCGGCGGCCCGGCAAACTTCAGCGCGCCAATTTGTCCCATCCGCACTTCCACTACCGACGGTCCCGGCATCGCCAGCGCTTCCGTCATCACCGCATCAAAATCCTCTGCCCGCTCAACGCTCCATGCCTGCAGGCCAATCGCCTGTGACAGCAGGGTAAAGTCCGGCGTATGCAGCTCGTTATAGTACTGACGGCCACCGAAATACTTGTCCTGTATACCGCGCATCACGCCGTAGCCGCCGTCATTCATGATAAGCAACGTCACGTTGGCCTTCTCCTGCGCCAGTGTCGCCAGTTCGCCCAGATTCAGGCTCAGACCGCCGTCCCCCACCAGCCCCACCACTTTGCGTTGTGGGTTGGCAATCGCGGTGCCAATCGCCATCGGCAGGCCCATGCCAATTGCCCCGGCCAGAGAGTGAATATTCATCAGCGGCCCCCTGGCGCGGAACAGTCGGCTGCCCCACAGGCTGCCGGAAACGGTAATATCGCGCACCAGCAGGCCATCTTCAGGTAGCGCTTTCTCTATGGCATCGTTGAGTTGCGCATAGGCGCCGCACTGTTCACGCAGCCCACGTTCGGCCTGTGTCACCGCCTCCTGAACCAGACCATCCCACTGAGCATTCCCCCATTCACGCCCCTGTGCTTTTTCAGCCAGCGCGCTCAGCAACGCTGAGCAGTCGGCTACCAGCGTGTTATCCATCAGATAGTTACGGCTTGCCGCCGCCGGGTCGATATCGATCTGTACGCGCGGAGAAGGCAGCTCGAGCGTCCATGAACGGGTCTCATTGCTGCGCAGACGTGAACCGGCGATCAGCGTAAAGTCACACTGCGCGATCAGCGCTTCAACCGATGGCGAGTTGTGAAATGCCCGCAGGCTGGCGCGATGGCTGTCCGGCAGCACGCCGCGCGCGTGAGTGCTGGAGATCACGGTGATACATGCATCCGCCAGCTTTTTCACTGCGTCCGCGCAGCCCAGCGCACCGCCGCCCAGCCACAGCAGCGGCTGTTTCGCCTGCTTGAGTTGCGCCCAAAGCGCATTAACACTCCCGACATCTACCGGCGAAACCGACGCCGGTTTCACCGGAGCGGTCACCAGCGACAGCGGAATTTTCGCGCCCTGAATATCAATCGGGATCTCCACGGAGACCGGCCCGCACGGCGGCGTCTGCGCCTCCTGAATCGCTTTATGCAAAATCGCTATCGCCTGACTGGCATTGCTGATGCGATACGCCCGTTTTGAGCTGGCCTTCAGGAAAGTCAGCTGGTCGCGGGTTTCATGGATAAACCCGGTGTCGGCATCCAGCCAGGCTTTTTCTACCTGCCCGGTCAGGTGCAGCAGCGGCGTGCAGGCGTTCATCGCCTCCACCAGCGCGCCTACGGCGTTACCCGCGCCCGCGCCGGTGCTGGTCAGCGCCACGCCAAGGCCGGAAAAACGTCCGTGGGCATCAGCCATGGTGACAGACCCCGCTTCGCCGCGTGCCGGTACAAAGCGGATGTTGCCGCGCTGCCCTACTGCATCCGCGATGGGCAGGTTGTGAATAGAGATGACGCCGTAGATGGCCTCAACCTGATACTGCTCCAGCGTTCTGGCGATGGCGTCGCCGACGGTTATCATTTCGCTCATTGCTCACCCTTTCTCAGTCGCACCAGTGGTTGACGCTGTTACCCGTCGCCAGATAAATGCTCTTTTGCTGCATCCAGGCTTTCAGCCCCTGAATGCCCTTCTCGCGGCCCAGACCGCTCTCTTTAAAGCCCCCGAACGGGGTCGAAATCGCAAATACTTTGTAGGTGTTGATCCACACCGTGCCGGCCTCAAGCTGTTCGCTTAAGCGCAGCGCGCGCCCGGTATCGCGTGTCCAGATCCCGGCGGCCAGGCCGTAAACCGAGTCGTTGGCCTCGCGGATAAGCGAGGTTTCATCGCGAAACGGCATCGCCACCAGCACCGGGCCAAAGATCTCCTCCTGGCAGACACGGGCGCTGTTGCTCAGCCCTTCGATAATCGTTGGCAGGAAGAAGCTGCCGCTTGCCAGCGTGGGATCGGCCGGGATCTCTCCACCGCACAGCACGCGGCCCCCTTCACGCTTTGCCAGCTCAACGTACGCCTGTACGCTCTGACGATGTTTTTCATTGATCAGCGACCCTACGTGGACACCGTCGGTAAACGGATGTCCGACGCGCAGACCGCGGGTTAACTCCAGCAGCCGCGCCATCAGCGGGGCGTAAAGGCTCTCGTGGATAAACAGCCGTGAACCGGCGATGCACGCCTGCCCCGCCGAGCTGAAAATGCCGTAGCAGATCCCGCGCGCGGCCTGCTCGATATCCGCATCCTCCAGCACGATAGTCGGCGATTTTCCGCCCAGCTCCAGCGATGCCGGGATCAGTTTTTCCGCCGCCACGTGCGCCAGGTTACGGCCCGTAGTGGTACCGCCGGTAAAGGAAATTTTGCGTACCTTAGGGTGGCGTGCCAGCGCATCGCCAATCACCGAGCCTTTGCCCGGCAGCACGCTCAGCAGCCCGGCGGGCAGCCCGGCCTGTTCAAATATCCGCGCCAGCTCCAGCGCCATCAGCGGCGTGGCTTCGGCGGGCTTGAGGATCACCGCGTTACCCGCGGCAATGGCCGGAGCGACCTTCTGCATCTCGCTGGCAATCGGGGAGTTCCACGGCGTGATGGCCGCCACCACGCCGAGCGGCTCATAGCGGCTCAGGGTCAGTAAATCCGGCTGGCGCGGCGTCGGAAGTTCCCCTTCCAGCAGCTCGCAGGCGGCGGCAAAGTAGCGCGCCGTTCCCGCCGCGCTCATTACCAGCCCGCGGGCCTCCGCCAGCGGCTTGCCGTTATCGCGGCTCTGCATCTGCGCCAGCTCGTCGACGCGGGATTCAATGAGATCTGCCACCTTGTGCAGGATCTTCGCCCGTGTATGCGGCAGGCTGTGGCGCCAGGCGGGATCGCGCCACGCGCGCTCGCCGGCCTCGATCGCGTCATGCAGATCGTCGGGACTGGCCGCATTCAACGTCGCGTTGATCGACCCGTCTGCCGGGAAATAGCTCTGCATCGGGTTGCCGCCACCGTGTCGCCACTGGCCGCCGATAAATATCTTCAGATCGTCCATCGTCACTCCTCAGCTCATGGCCAGCTCGCGGCAGGCGCGTACCGCGCTGAGTGCCGCCAGGGTGGAGGTTTTCGGGTTAGAGGCAAGCGGCAGGCCGCTTAGCTCCAGATGGAATTCACCAAACGCGCCTTCAACGTGCAGCGTGTGGGTGTTACGTTTCGTTGACGGGTCGACCATCAGCTGTACGCGCGTGTCGTCCATTCCCACGCCGCCGAGTGCCACGGTGGCCGCCACGTTGGCGTTGGCCGGAAACAGTCGTGCCGCCTCGCGGGCGCTGCCTTCAAAAAAGACCTGCGCAGCAGTTACCGAATTAAGATCGATAAGCTGCTCGGCATAGCTGCCGCGCCAGCTGGCCGGGCTTTTACGCGACTGGTAGGTCACGCGCGCCAGCCCGCCCTCTTTTGCCGCCGCCAGCCCGTCGATACCGGCTACCGCCCCGGAGAGCAGCGTCAGTTTGCCGCCGGCGTTGAGCAGGCGCTGTTCGAGCGCGCTGTCCGCCAGTGCGCCGGTCGAAATAACCGCCAGATGCCAGCCGCGACGTAAAATGTCCTCACCGTACTGCGCTACCGCCTGCTGGCTGGCGCACTCCAGCACCAGGTCGGGCGTTTGCGCGCATTCCAGCGGTGAGGTCAATGCCACTACCGCATCACCAAGCTGCGCGTGAATCGCCGCATGATGGACCTCGCGCGCCACAATCCAGCCGATAGCCACGCCAGCGGGCAGGCGCTCAATCACCGCCTGCGCCATGGCGCCAAAACCAATCAACATAATCTTTTTCATGATGTGTCCTTACAGATGGCGGCAAAAGCCGCCGGAAACGTCCAGTGCCGCACCGGTGGTAAACGAAGCCAGCGGCGAGGCGAGGAACAGCAGCGCCTGCGCGGGCTCCTGCGGCTTGCCGAGGCGCGCCATCGGAATACCGCGTTTGCGGGCGATCTCCGCTGTCCACTCCGGCCAGCTCTGGCTTTTGTCTGTCCGGTTTTCAAAGCGACGCTGCCACTGCCCGGACTCCACCATGCCCAGCAATATCGAATTCACGCGGATGCCTTTGCCCACCAGCTCTTTTGAGAGCGTCAGCGTCATATTCAGCAGCGCGGCGCGGGCGGCAGAGGTGGCAATCATGTGCTCCTCCGGCTGCAGCGCCAGCAGGGAGTTCACGCAGGTGATGGAAGCGATGTCGGACTGCTCCAGCAAAGGCTGAAACGCCTGCACCGGGTTGATCACGCCAAACAGTTTGAGTTCAGCTTCATGCAGCCATGCCTCGCGCGGGGTGTCATGGAAGTGCGCCACGTATCCCTGCCCGGCGTTGTTGATCAGCATGTCCACGGCACCAAAGCGCACCTGAACGGCATCCGCGAAGGCCTGCATCTCGTCAGCGTTCAGCACGTCGCAGCGATAAGAGAAAACCTCCCCGTCGGGGTATTCGTTATGCAGCGCGGCATGGGCGCTGGCGAGGCGATCCGGATCGCGGCCACAGAAGGCCACTTTTGCCCCCTCGCCCAGCAGCAGGCGTAGCGTTTCAAAGCCAATACCAGAAGAACCGCCGGTGACGACCGCTACGCGTCCGTCAATTTGTGCATTCATCGCGCACCTCTTCGTTAATACGTAAAAGCTGTTGGTTAAAAAACGCGTCGTTATCGAGATAGCTGGCATGTCCCGCCTGGGCAATGGCGATAAACGGCATGCCGTAGCGCAGCGCCAGCCCCTGCACCAGCTCGGGTTGCGTGATCGCATCCTGCTCGCCGCACCACACTTCAAAGTTGCCTGAATAGCGCTTCAGCCAGCCATGAATATCGTCGTGCGCCAGCATCCACGCGGCGGCGAGGTAGCCCTCGGGGCGAAGCCTGCGCATGCCCGCTGCCACGGTGGCGATATCCGCTTCACGCGCGCCGGGACGCAGCAGTTTTGCGGCGCGGGTCTGCGCGAGGATTTCGCCGCCGAGTGCCATCTGCTGCTCGCGACTGCGCCAGACCTGCTCGCGCTGCTCCGGCGCGGCCTGGCCGTAACCTTGCGCGGCGTCCGCCAGCACCAGATGCAGCACACGATCCGGATATTTCGCCGCAAAGGCGCTGGCAACCAGTGCCCCGAGTGAATGGCCCACCAGCACCGCCTGCCACACGCCAGCCCGGTCAAGCATCGCCGCCAGCGCATCGGCGTAATCCCCCGCGTTCGCCCGTTCCGCGGCCAGCATCGGGCTTTCGCCATAACCGGGCATGTCCCACGCCAGCACGCGAAAACCGTTCAGCGCCATCTGCTTGTGCCAGGAGGCTGCGCCAGAGCTGATCCCGTGCAGCAGCATCAGCGGAATGCCGCTTCCCTGTTCACGAAAACCCGTCATCATGCCCCCTTAGTTCCGCTTCACTTTCGAGAGCGGATGGTCCGCCGGGTAGGTCGGAATTTCCGGCTTGTTAGTGCCCAGCATGACGCACATCAGCGCCTCTTCTTCGCCGTGGTTAAACAGCCCGCGATAGATCCCCGGCGGAACGGAGATCAGGTCACGCTCGCGCAGCACGGTTTCGGTGTAGTTATCGCCGTCCTGGATCATCAGCGTGATCTGCCCTTTGAGCATGAAGAACACCTCTTCCACATCGTCGTGCAGGTGCAGCGGCCCTTCGCACTTCGACGGCAGTACCATGGTGGAAAAGGTAAAATGCTCCGCCTGTACGGTGTTGGTGTCGCTCGCCACGCCGGTAGCGCCGGTGCCGATATAGCGCATCTGCGCGCGGCGGTATTTCGGGTCAAAATCGGCCTGGAACTTCAGCGCGTTCCAGTCGTATTTACGGCCCTCAAAGCGCGCAATACGGGACTCGACCCACTCTTCCATCGTCAGGTGGTCAGGTTTGATGCCAGATGGGTTGGTTACGGTTGAATCAGTCATGACACTCTCCTCAGTAACGTCTCAGCAGCGGCAGTAACAGGACGCAGCCCACCGCCGCCATCACCGCCAGAAAAATCAGCCCGGAATCCATGCTGTGGGTGAAGGCGATAAGCGCGCCCATCACCGCTGGCGACAGCGCGCCCGCAAAGTTTCCCAGCCCGTTGAAAATGCCGCCCGCCGTGGCGCTCACCCGTGGATGGGTGGCCTTTGCCAGCAGGGCGAAAATGTTGGGTGCCCCGGTGCCCCACATGAATGTGCTGAAGCTCATCGCCGCAATGATGGTCAGCGGGGTATCGAGGTGCATTACGGCCGTGAGCCCGACAGCGGCCCCCGCCATGGAGATAAAGCAGGCCGCCGCACGCTTATCGACCCGGTCAGAGAGCCATGCGCCAATCACTTCCCCCGCCAGCATGGCGATGAACGGCATCGACGACAGCCAGCCCGCATGTTCCAGGTGAATGCCCTTCCCCTTGATCAGGTAGCCCGGCAGCCAGCCGTTAATGCCCCACAGGTAGGTCAGGAAAGCGATGTTAAAGATGCAGATGATCCAGAAGTGCGGGCTGACAAACAGCTCGCGCCGTGCGGCACGCCGTTCGTCCCGGGAGGTCTGTGACGTACCGCTTTTCGCCTCCAGACGGATCCCGCGCAGACCGACGCGCACGAAGATCAGCACCGGTACGGTCAGCATCGCCATCACGAAGAAGGTGCTCTGCCAGCCGAAGGTGTTCAGCAGCCAGAGTGAGAGCGGGAAGCCAATCGCCGCCCCTACCGGCGTGCCCAGCAGCCAGAGCATGGTGGCGCGCGCCTGCAGATGCTGTGGGAAGTTGTGGCGCACAATGGCGAAGGCCAGCGGGAACAGCGGCCCCTCCGCCACGCCCAGCAGAATGCGCAGCACGATCATCAGCGTGTAGTTATGGGTAAAGCCCATCGCCACCATCAGCACGCACCACACCACCATCATCCCGGTGAGCAGGCGCAGCGGGGCGATTTTGTCCCCCAGCCCACTGAGAAAGACCGATGAAAAGCCGTAGCTCAACAGGAAGGCGCTCATCAGAATGCCGAGGCGCGTGGTGTCAAAATCGATGCCCATCGCCTGCTGGAAGTGGCCGTCAGAAAACAGCGCGGCAATGCTGATTTTGTCGAAAAACGCCAGCAGCACGCAGGCCAGCAGCGACAGCGGGATGGCCCAGCGCACCGCTTTTTCAGGCGTGCGGGTCCCCTCACCGCTCGCCTCAACGGGCGCGGTGTTGGTCTCTAATGTGGTCATGTCTCCCCCTACGGGTGCGGGTTAGCTATCGCAATGACATCAGTGAAAAAGTCGGGTCGGCGAGCGGCACATCTGATAAATCCCGCCCGGCCGCCATCCAGCGCTTCGCCAGCTTGACGGTGCGCGCATCGTTGAACGCCACCAGCTGCGTCAGGCGCCCGTTTTCGTCCAGCGAGAAGTACAGCGCGTCTTCACGCACTATGGTGCGGCTGCCCGGCTGCGGAATGCCGAGGATCTGGATGTTGTGCTGGTATTGATCCGACCACAGCCACGGCGCGTCGTCATAACCTGCCGCATCGGGGTTAAGCATCGCTTTTGCCGCCGCCACCGCCTGATTCAGGGCGAAGGCCCAGGACTGAATACACAAGCCGTAATGATGATGCTGTGCCACATCCCCGGCAGCGAAGATGGACGGATCCGACGTGCGGCCCTGCGCATCCACCACGATCCCGCGTTCGGTTTGCAGCCCCGCGTCGCGCGCCAGTTCCAGATTGAGATCGACGCCGATCCCTACCACCACCGCATCAAAGGTTTCACGTTTGCCATCACAGTGAATGACCGGCAGGCCGTTATCGTCCTCCAGCTCCAGCGCGCCGCAGCCGGTTCGGATCTCCACGCCCTGCTCACGGTGAATGGTCTCTAAGCGCTGCGATACCTCGCCGCTCACCGAGCGCATGCACAGCGCAGGCTGCTGCTCGAACAGGGTGACCGCGACGCCGCTTTTGCGCGCAGAAGCGGCAATCTCCAGGCCTATCCAGCCGCCGCCCACAATCGCCAGCTTTTGACTTTCCGCAAGCCGACGTTTCAGGCGCTGCGCGTCCTGCCAGTGGCGCAGGGTGTAGACCTGCGGATGCACAGACCATGCCTCGCCCGGCAGGCGCGCCCGCCCTCCGGTGGCAATTAATAGTATGTTGTAACTAAGATGTTCGCCGTTGCTCAAACGCACCGTTTTCGCATTGCGGTCAATCTGCTCCGCGCGCAGCGGACGGTACCAGGTCAGATTCAGCGCCTGCTGAGCCTCTTCAGTAAAGAGTCGCGGAAGCGTCGCGTCCGTCTCCAGCAGAGCCGCCTTCGACAGTGGCGGACGTTCATAGAAATCCCACGCCTCTTCCGCCACCACGCAGATCTCACCGTCAAAGCCCTCGTCGCGCAGGGTTTTCGCCGCCCAGCCTCCCGCCTGTCCGCCACCAATAATGACAATGCGCGACGTCATACGGCCTCCGGTTTTTTCTGCTGGCGGCGCGTGTCGTGATCGATCCCGCCTTCCACCGCCCACTCGGTAAAGGAGACCAGCGAATGCTCCAGCTCGCGCGGCTGCCAGTTTTCCGTCAGGTAGTCGTCATTGGTGTAATACTCGAACGCCCCGCCGGTCGGGCTGTTGACGTACCAGAAGTAGGCTGACGACACCGGATGGCGGCCGGGTCCGATAAACGTGCTCCAGGCGTTTTTGTTCATCGCAATCCCGCCGCCGATCACTTCGTGAATATCGCGCACGGTAAAGGCCACGTGGTTCAGGCCGCGCTTGCGGTTCGGCAGCTGCAGCAGGAACAGGTTGTGATGACCCCCGCGCACGCCGCAGCGCAGAAACACGGCGCGGTTGATGTAGCGGTCAGAGACCTGGAAGCCGAGCACCTCGCGGTAAAATGTCTCCACCGCCGCGAGCTCCTCCACGAAGAACACCACGTGCCCCACGTTAATGGGCTGGGCGCGATCGTAAACCGGGCTGGGGGTGTCGATACGGCGAGCGTCGCCCCACTGGTTGATCGGCTCAACATTCAGTTCCACGTCGGTCTGCTGGCTGACCTGCACACGCAGCGTCATGCCGTTCGGGTCAAGACACTCCAGGGCATCACCCACTTCGCGAAAGCCGGGCTGCTGCGCAAGCTTCGGACGCAGCGCATCCAGATCGGACTGTGCGGCAACCGCCCATGTCATGCGGCGCAGGGTGTTGCCCGCTTCAAACGCCGGGGGCAGGTCGGGGCTGTCGATCGGGTTAAGTTCCACGCGCGCGCCGCTCAGGGTGGTAAAACGCTGGCCGCTGGCATCGCCCGTCAGGCCAAAATCACGCATAAATTTGGCGCAGTGCGTCAGGTCTTCAACGCCAAATTCCAGCTTTTCAATTCCGGTTACACTCATCGTTCGTTGCCTCATCTGGCCCAAATTGGGCGTAAAACATGCCCGACGCAGCAAAGCGCCTGACGTTAACTCACTGATTTAACTGGCCTGTGATAAATACCCTAAGAAGCCAGAAATTTTGTCCGCCGCCAGACGAACCTCGTTTTGCAGTCGCTCGCGGTCGGCTTGTGGGATCTCTTCCGACGGCACCAGAATGCTCACTACCGCCGCCACGCGATGGCTTCGGTCAAACACCGGATAAACGATGGAGGAGATACCGTGGCGGAAGAAGGATTCACCGATCACGTACCCCCGGGCTTTGTCCTGCTGCACCATCTGCCACAGGGCTTCACGATCGTAAAGCTGACCCGGTGTGTTGCCCGGCAGGCGCTCCTGCGGGAACAGCTGTTCGAAATCGGCGCGGGAAATATCGGTCAACAGCATACGGCCAAGCGAGGTGCAGTGCACCGGCAAACGGGTACCAATGCTGACCTGGTTGATGCGTGATCCGGCGGCGCTGACGCGGGCGATGTAGATGATGTCGCGCCCATCGCGGATCGCCAGATGGCTGCTGCACTGGCTTACGTCGCGCAGTTGTTCAATCACCGGCTGACCCACCTGCGCCACATCCAGCGAGGCGATGTACTCAAAACCCAGACGCAGCACGTTCATGCCGAGCGAGAAGGTATTGGTACGGGTGTTGCGCTCCAGAAAGCCCATATACTCCAGGGTCTGCACCACGCGGTAGGCGGTGGCCTTCGGCATATCCACCAGCCGGTGCAGCTCGGCAAAGGTCAGTTCGCGATGCTGCTCGCCAAAGGCTAACAGCAGCTGCAGGCCACGCTCCAGCCCCGGTACCAGATACTTCACTTCCTGATCGTTTGCCATCATCGCCCTACCTTAGTTAAAGACAAAACCGCCGTTGACCGGGATCAGCTGCCCGGTGATAAAACGCGACAGATCGCTTAACAGCCAGACCACGCTGCCGGTGACATCTTCCGGCTGCTGTGCCCCTGTTAACGCCCGGCCGTTTTCGTAGAGTTGGTGTCGTTCGGCGGGAACATATTCCGTTGCCTCGACGCGGGTCAGCCCCGGCGCGATGGCGTTGATTCGAATACGCTTTTCACCAAGCTCGCGCGCCATTGAGCGGGTCATGGCAATCACGGCCCCTTTGCTGGCGACGTAGGCCATCAGGCGCGGCGCGCCCCAAAGTGCTGTGTCGGACGCCACGTTCACGATCCCTGCGCCATCGCGCAGCAGCGGCACGGCGGCGCGCGTCACCAGCCAGGTGCCTTTGACGTTGACGCGCATTACCCGGTCCCACAGATCCGGGTCGTAATCGAGCATGTTTTTGCCGCCCACGCCGGTCGCCATCGCCGCGTTATTTACCAGCCCGTCAATCTGCCCCTGCTCGCCAATCGCATTGAACACCTGCTCAATGGAGGCCGGATCGGCGAGATCGATAACGTGCGATTCGATCGTAAAACCCTGTGCCCGCAGAGCGTGTGCGCTTTCGGCCAGCTCGCCTTCAAGAATGTCGCACATCACCACCGCGGCGCCCTGCTCCGCGCAGGCGCTGGCGAAGTGATAGCCCAGCCCGCGCGCGGCGCCGGTCACCACAATGCGTTTTCCGCTCAGCAGCGCATTCATCAGGCCGCTCCCTGCTGCGCTTCACGCATCGCCAGTTGCTCTTTAGCGGCCTTTTGCATCATGCGGCGCAGGCGCGAGAGGCCGACATCATGCTGGTACAGGTATTCGTGGTCGCGGGCGTTTGGCGCCAGGCTTTCCAGCACCACGCGGTCCTGCTCCAGCACCTCCCAGTGCAGTTTTTCCAGGCGGTTACGGTACATGAAGCGCCACATATCGCGCTGCCAGCCCTGCACGCGGCGGATACGCCAGAAGAAGACGCGGCAGTTGTCGTTATCTTCCGGCACCACCATGCCAACGATGAAGAAGTGGCCACCCGGTCCGAAACGCTTCTTATAGGGAATGGAGAGTCGCATCCAGCAGGTGCCACTATTGCCCAGCTCCACCCAGTCGAAGTTGACGCCGCTCTGCCCTTTTTTCTCGAAGATAAAGCCGGTCTTCGTCGGCTGCAGGACCATGTCGGCCTTGCGATCCCCTTCCGCCATCGAGTGCGAGGAGGAGTGGAGATACGTACCGTGCATTGGATCCATCACGTTTTCCAGCGCGTACTGGTAGTTACATTTCCAGGCTGCGGTGCAGAGGAAGTTGCTGAAATGTTCCGTGTCGGCGAGTTCATCCGGGAAGGTCAGCTCGTCCGGCTGCTGATCGGCGGTGACGCCAAACCACAGGAAGATGGCACCGTGCGCCTCCTGCACCTGATAGCTGCGCACGCACTGCTGGCCGACCAGCGGACATTTGTCCACGGCGGGCACGTCTTTCACTTCACCGTTTCCCGCCACTTCCACGCCGTGATACCAGCAGGCGATGCGGTCGCCAAGGTTCCAGCCCATCGACAGACGCGCGCCGCGGTGCGGACAGCGGTCTTCCAGCGCCTGCACCTGACCATCTTTATTGCGCCAGACCACAATCTGTTCGCCCAGACGAGTAATGCCCACGGGCGCAGACTGCACTTCCCAGCTCGCCAGCACCGGATACCAGAGGCCACGCAGACCTTTATCGAGATAGTTTTGTACGGTAGTTGTCATTGCGTCGTCCTCAGTAGCCGTTAACCTGTAAGAATGCCTGGAAGCTGGCGTCGCTCCACGGCTCGCCCTGCTGGTCATGCATTCGCACCGCATTCAGCCCGTTGACCAGCTCCGGCAAGGTTTCAACGCCCTGCTCAAAGAGATCTTCCAGCGTGGCGATAAGGCTCATTTCCCAGTTTTCCGGCACCCGGCTGCGGGTCTGCCAGATCAGGTTCTGATACTCACCCGGTTTATGAATGGCGCCGTTCCCGCCCTCTGCCGGGGGCGTAAACTGGCGGCTTTCGGGCAGCGCCGGGTTGAAGTTCAGGATGTCGCTCATGCCACGGTCTCCTCGACAAAAGTAATCTGGATTTGGTTTTCAAATACCCGAACCGGGTAGCGGTTGAGGTTTCGGCCGCCGGGGCCGTGCAGGCACTGGCCGGTTTTGACGTCGAACACCGCCTCGTGCAGCGGGCATTCCACTTTGCCGTCCTCGACAAAGCCCTGACTCAGCAGCGCATAGGCGTGCGGGCATACGTCTTCCAGCGCGTAATATTCGCCGTCGATTAAATAAACGCCGATCTCTTTACCTTCAACGTTGCCGCTAAAAGGGAAATCTTCCTGTACTTGTTCTGCGTCACATACGCCTATCCAGCTCATCACGATCCTCCAGGCCTTTGTTTCATATATGAAACTCTGTTTCTTATTTAATACGGTCAATATAAAAGCGATGAATGTTTCGTCAAGCGTCAATGTGACGAATTTGTTAATCAATCGACAATTAATAAGCTAAGTGTGCAAGGGATCACGAAAAAATGCAGCGATATGAAATTTTCATTAGTAAGGCGTGAATGAATACGTTTTAGTGATGAACTCAAAGCGCAAATAAAAAATATTGACTTCTTTTCTTTTTCTTCCTTAAAAATAAATAACTGAAAAAGCACCGTGTTTCACCCATGAAACACATTTAAAAATACATCTTTAAAAACAACAAGTTTCACTGGTGAACCATTTTACATCCGTGACAATCACATTGATAAAAATATAAATGCGAGAACGCATAAGGCGGGCAATATGACGGCAAGATGGCAAGGCACAATTGCACTGTTATTTCTCATTATTATTTCCTACATTGACCGGGTAAATATTTCGGTGATGATTTTAAACCCGGAATTTGCCGAACATTTTCAGTTAAATGAAAACAGAATGTTACAGGGAATGTTAATGACCTGCTTTCTTCTGGGTTATGGATTATCGGCTTTATTATTAACACCGGTTATCGAAAGCAAACTGCATTATCGACATGGATTATTAAGCAGCATTGCGATTTGGGCTCTGGTCTGCGCTATTTCTCCCTTACTCGGATCGCTAATGGGAATGCTCATCGCCCGTGTGATTCTGGGGATCGCTGAGGGACCGCTCTTTTCACTGAAAACCCGCTTTATCAGCGATAACTTTCGTGCGGAAGAGGTTGGCAAACCCAACGCCGTGACCGCACTGGGCGTCTCACTCGGTCTGGCCGTGGGCTTTCCGCTGGTGACCTGGCTGATGGCCCATCTGGGCTGGGCCGGATCGTTTTATGCGCTGGCGGCAATCAACCTGGTGCTCGGTGGCGGCCTGATCTGGCGTTTCCTGCCGGCACCGCGCGGTACAGTAAAAATGCACAAACGGGGGCTCGCAGAGACAGTTATGCTTGCGTGGCAAACCCCGCTGTTGGGCTGGATCCTGCTGGTTGAAATCGCCACGCTGAGCTATCTCTGGGGGAGCAGCGCCTGGCTCCCGGCGTGGCTACGCGACGAACATCACTTCTCGCTGCACGCCACGGGCATGCTCGCTGCCATCCCCTTTCTGTTGAGCCTGGGCTCAAAATTCCTTGGCGGGGTACTGCTCGATAAAATGCGGCCGGAACAGGCACCGCTGCTGTTTGTCGCGGGCGGGGCGCTGACGGCGTTGTCCGTGATCGCGCTGATGCTCAGCCATCAGCCTGCCTGGCTGGCGCTGTTTATGCTGTCGGCTAACGTCTTCTGGGGACTTCAGGGCGCGGCCATTCCGGCGGTGATCCAACATCACGCCGCGCGGGAGGCGGTGGGAAGCGCGTACGGCATCATTAATGGGATCGGCAATATTTGTGCCGCCTTTATTCCACTGCTGATGGGGATGGTGATGAGATCGGTGGGGTCGGTCAGCTCTGGCTTTTCCGTGCTGGTGGTGTCGCAGATTATCACCCTGCTGGCGGGGGGAATGTTGCTGCTGCGCATGCGTCGCGCAGCAGCAATCAGCGCGTAAGGCTTATTCGCCTTTTTTCGCAGCCTGGATATAGAGCATTTCCAGTGCCAGGGTCGCCGCGGCCAGCGCGGTGATCTCGGACTGGTCATAGGCAGGCGCCACTTCCACCACGTCCATCCCGACAATGTTCAGATCCTTCAGGCCGCGCACCAGTTTGATGGCGCGGTCTGAGGTCAGCCCGCCGATCACCGGCGTACCGGTGCCCGGCGCAAACGCCGGATCCAGACAGTCGATGTCGAAGGTCAGGTACACCGGCATATCACCGACGATCTGCTTAACCTGCGCGATGATGTCATCCACGCCGCGATCGTTCACCTGACAGGCGTCCAGCACGGTGAAGCCGTTGTCTTTGTCAAACTCGGTACGGATACCGATCTGCACGGAGTGGTTAGGATCGATCAGACCTTCGTTCGGTGCGGTGTAGAACATGGTGCCGTGGTCGAACTCGCAGCCGTTCGCGTAGGTGTCGGTATGCGCATCGAAGTGCACCAGCGCCATTTTACCGAAGTGCTTCGCGTGGGCGCGCAGCAGCGGCAGGGTCACGAAGTGGTCGCCACCGAAGGAGAGCATGCGTTTATCGGCAGCCAGCAGTTTCTCGGCGTGGGCCTGCAGCTTTTCGCTCATTTCACGCGCGTCACCGAAGGCGTACACCAGGTCACCGCAGTCCACCACGTTCAGGCGTTCGCGCATGTCGAAGTTCCACGGGAAGCGGTTATGCTCCCAGGCCAGGTTGGTGGAAACCTGACGGATCGCCGCCGGGCCGTGACGACCGCCCGCACGGCCTGATGTGGCCATATCAAACGGCACGCCGGTGATCACCCAGTCAGCATCGCTGTCGTACGGCTGGAAGTTCATCGGAAGGCGTAAAAAACCAAACGCGTTAGATACCAGAGAGTTGTCGTACTGATGACCTAAAGTGCTCATGTCCTGACCTCTTTTAAAGTCGATGCGTTAAAAACAGATGAAAAAAAATCCCCTCCGCGTCGTTAAACCCGACGAGGAAGGGATTGATTCGTAAATCGCTTATTGGGGCGAATTATCGCCGTTAATTCATACGGGTTCAAGTGAGTATAGGGCATTGTGCGGCCTTTGCCCCTCACCCTAACCCTCTCCCACGGGGAGAGGGAGGTTTGCCTTACTCGTCTTCCAGGTAGGTGTACCCGTACAGACCCGCTTCAAACTCTTCCAGGAACTGCTGCTGCAGCGCGTCATCCAGACCGGTGTTTTTCACCTGATCGCGGAATTGCGTCAGCAGGGTTTTCGGATCCAGCTGCACGTATTCCAGCATGTCCGCCACGGTGTCACCTTCATCAGACAGCTCCACTTCCACGCTGCCGTCAGGGAAGACAAACACGTCAACCGCTTCGGTATCACCGAACAGGTTATGCATGTTGCCAAGGATCTCCTGATACGCGCCGACCATAAAGAAGCCCAGCATTGGCGGGTTCTCCGGGTCGTATTCCGGCATTGGCATGGTCGTTGCGATACCGTCGCCGTCAACATAGTGGTCGATGGCACCGTCGGAGTCACAGGTGATGTCCAGCAGCACCGCACGACGTTCCGGGGCGTGATTCAGCCCTTCCAGCGGCAGAACCGGGAACAGCTGATCGATACCCCAGGCATCCGGCATCGACTGGAACAGCGAGAAGTTGACGTAAATCTTGTCCGCCATACGTTCCTGCAATTCGTCGATAATCGGACGGTGCGCACGGTTGCTCGGGTCCAGCTGTTTCTGCACTTCATGGCACATGTTCAGATAAAGCTGCTCGGCCCACGCGCGCTCCTGCAGGCTAAAGGTGCCTGAAGAGTAGCCGACGTGGATATCATGCAGGTCCATCTGGCTGTCGTGCAGCCATTCGCGCAGTGAACGGCGCGTGCCCGGCTCGTGCATCTCCTGCCAGGTTTCCCACATGCTTTGTAGCGAACGCGGGGCATCGTCTTGCGGAGGCGTCGCTTCGGTGATTTCGCTGCGCTCAACACCGATGATGTTCGAGACCAGCACCGTATGGTGCGCGGTCACCGCGCGGCCAGACTCGGTGATCACCGTCGGGTGCGGCAGGCCGTGCTCTTCACAGGCATCGCCAATCGCCCAGATAATGTTGTTCGCGTATTCGTTCAGGCCGTAGTTCACGGAGCAGTCGGACTGCGAGCGGGTACCTTCATAGTCCACGCCCAGGCCGCCGCCCACGTCAAAGCACTGAATATTGACGCCGAGCTTGTGCAGCTCAACGTAGAAACGCGCTGACTCACGCACGCCGGTAGCGATATCACGAATGTTGGCCATCTGCGAACCGAGGTGGAAGTGCAGCAGTTGAATGCTGTCCAGACGACCGCGCTCGCGCAGAATTTCCACCAGCTGCAGTACCTGGTTTGCCGCCAGACCGAATTTAGATTTTTCGCCGCCGGAGGACTGCCATTTACCGGAACCCTGCGAGGCCAGACGCGCACGCACGCCAAGACGTGGCACCACGTTCAGGCGCTCGGCTTCTTCCAGTACGATGGCGATTTCTGTCATCTTCTCGATAACCAGATAGACCTTATGGCCCATCTTCTCGCCAATCAGCGCCAGACGAATGTATTCACGGTCTTTATAGCCGTTACAGACGATCACTGAACGGGTCATGCCCGCATGCGCCAGTACGGCCATCAGCTCTGCTTTTGAACCCGCTTCCAGACCCAGCGGTTCGCCGGAGTGGATCAGGGATTCAATGACGCGGCGGTGCTGGTTCACCTTGATGGGGTAAACCAGGAAGTAGTCGCCTTTGTAACCGTAAGATTCACGCGCACGCTTGAACGCGGCGTTAATAGAACGCAGACGGTGTTGCAGGATCTGCGGGAAGCAGAACAGTGCAGGCAAACGCTGGCCCTGCGCCTCACGTGCTTTCACCAGTTTGGCGAGATCCACGCGCGCTTCAGGGACGTCCGGGTCCGGGCAGACGCTGATGTGGCCCAGCTCGTTGACGTCGTAGTAGTTATTGCCCCACCAGGCAATATTGTAAGTGCGCAGCATCTTGCTGGCTTCCTGGGAGCTCATCGCAACCTCCTGCATGGAACGTAGTACACCCTGTTCGCCCGCTGACGAAGGCGAAAAAGAAGACATGTCGTCAGACATAGCGAACCTCAACTCTTTGTATTAAGTGTAAAACAGTTGACTACTATCGCAGCGTTATACGGCGATAACAACCCATAAACGGCTCCGTTTCCCAGCAGAGTATGCTGAAATCCAGACCGTGCGACCGGTTTCTTATTCATATCATTGTAAAACACGTATCCGAACTCTGTATGACAAGGTTCGGCGAAACCACGAGAAAACTCTTGTAATAACAAGAGCGCCCTTGTTCAGTTTTCACAAAGCGTGACCGGCCCTGGAATCCTGAGAAGCGCCGAGATGGGTATAACATCGGCAGGTTTGCAGACTAGAAATGCGGGTTGCGGGAATCAAATGCGCGCCAGAACGGCTGCGCTGAATTAGCGGAAAACGATGGTTCATTATCTCGTATCACCTCCACGGCCGCCTCTGCTGAAACGGACCACAAGCCAAAGCTAAAAGTTCACTGCTTAACCCGGCTGGAAGTGGCGACACGATGAGTTCATCGAGCGCTTTTTTGGTATGAGCCGCGCGCCGCGTTTTATACCGAGAACAGGGGTAAAAAGCAAAAGATAAATACGCGGGTTGCCAGGAGCGTCAGGAAAAATTTCCAGTAATGAATTCAACTCAGTGAGAGCGTTGTCAAAAAAAACTGGAAATCGGGCGAAGAAGTGACCTAAAATAGCCATCCAGATGTTAATCCATCTATACTGATTAACACTCATACTGCCAGTGTCAAAAAACCTGCGGCCTTGGTAGAATTATCTCCTTTGGCTATTCCACACAGCAGCTTGAGCTAACCAAATTCCTCTTAGGTGAAATAAAACATGGCAAAACACCTGTTTACGTCCGAGTCCGTATCAGAAGGACATCCTGATAAAATTGCTGACCAAATCTCCGATGCGGTGCTGGATGCGATCCTGACTCAGGATCCGAAAGCGCGCGTAGCGTGTGAAACCTATGTCAAAACCGGCATGGTTCTGGTTGGCGGTGAGATCACCACCAGCGCATGGGTTGATATCGAAGAGATCACCCGTAACACGGTACGTGAGATCGGTTATGTACATTCTGATATGGGCTTTGATGCCAATTCCTGCGCGGTTCTGAGCGCAATTGGTAAACAGTCTCCAGACATCAACCAGGGCGTTGACCGTGCCGATCCGCTGGAACAGGGCGCGGGCGACCAGGGCCTGATGTTCGGCTATGCAACCAACGAAACCGACGTGCTGATGCCAGCACCGGTGACCTACGCGCACCGTCTGGTGCAGCGCCAGGCTGAAGTGCGTAAAAACGGCATCCTGCCATGGCTGCGCCCGGATGCAAAAAGCCAGGTGACCTTCCAGTACGACGACGGCAAAATCGTCGGCATTGACGCGGTGGTTTTGTCTACCCAGCATGCCGAAGATATCGATCAGAAATCCCTGCAGGAAGCAGTGATGGAAGAGATCATCAAGCCTGTTCTGCCAACCGAATGGCTGAGCAGCGCAACCAAATACTTCATCAACCCAACCGGACGCTTTGTGATTGGCGGCCCAATGGGTGACTGCGGTCTGACCGGTCGTAAAATCATCGTTGATACCTACGGCGGCATGGCGCGTCACGGTGGCGGTGCATTCTCCGGTAAAGATCCATCAAAAGTGGACCGTTCTGCTGCTTACGCTGCACGCTATGTGGCGAAAAACATCGTTGCTGCAGGCCTGGCTGACCGCTGTGAGATCCAGGTTTCCTACGCCATCGGCGTGGCAGAGCCAACCTCCATCATGGTTGAAACCTTCGGTACTGAAAAAGTGCCTTCAGAACAGCTGACCCTGCTGGTGCGCGAGTTCTTCGACCTGCGTCCATACGGCCTGATTCAGATGCTGGATCTGCTGCACCCAATCTACAAAGAAACCGCTGCATACGGTCACTTTGGTCGCGAACATTTCCCATGGGAAAAAACCGACAAAGCCGCTCTGCTGCGCGAAGCTGCCGGTTTGAAGTAATCGACTACCCGCTGCTTAAACAGGCCAGCATACTTGAGTATACAGTTAATAGGGTGTTTATTGATTGTTACTTGAAAATAATTATTGAATATCAATGTGTTGGCCTGCATCTTAAGAGTACACACTGTGTATATTGGTGTGTACTATTTTCTTCCTAAAGATTTCAAAGGTGGCGGTCCTGCTGCCTCATGCACCTTACTATTGTGTCTTAATAATGTAACCATTCACATTTAAACTAAATGAATATCATTAGTATTTGGCGACAATAACTCAGTCCGGCATGTTGCCTAATAATGATTTTTTATATGCATATCTCCTTCATCTTTTCTGTTCTCTTGCTCGCAATTATTCATCACATTTATTCAGATCCCATGCGTAAAATGCACTCAGGTCACTAAACAGGCATCCCACGTCTACTCATCAGTTGATATTGATATGAAGTGTTTCTACAGATACTCCAGGCGCTGAGATGTAAAGGACTCGCAGGATCTGCATTTTTATCTTGTCGGCTGTTTACCTCGAACCGGAGCACCACATATAATTATCGCTTTGTTACATCAGATGCACCCCTCTGCTCTTTCTCAGCCTGTGAATTTTTACAGGGGGCCGGTAGTTGCCGGACAGGGAAAGGAATAATTTCTCTTTAAGGATTTTATCGAATGCTGTTCGATACAGAGAAAATCAAAGAGCTGCTTCGGGAATCTCCCGGCCTGACAGGCAAACAGATAGCTAAAACTCTCGGATATGCTGACAAGTCAGCCCTGAATTCATTTTTATATAGCCATGCAGAGGGACTCAAACGGGTCGAATGGAAATGGTATGTTGACGATGAATATGTTCTGGTTCTGGATGGCGACGCTTGGATCGATGAAAATATTTTTGAAGCTAACTTATCAGCTTCGGGATGTCTGTTGAGCGCATCTGCGCGCAGATGCAGCATAAGCTTCCCGGAAAGTTGCTCTATTTTATTGGCGGCTGGAGCAAGGATAATTGCATTGGCAAATCAGGCTGCATATTCTGGAAAATCCATAGAACTCGATTTTAGCAAATGCCCTTCTGCGAAAAACTACCTGAACCGGTTAGGTTTTTTTGATCATTTGCATCCTGATGTGTTAGTCAAGCCTGAGAGACCAACGAATTCAAGGGCACAACGCTATCAGGGCAACAGTGACAATCTGGTTGAGATAGCCTCTATAGACCTTGATGATTTTGATAACTCTATCCCTGTAAAGTTAACTAAGAAGTTTGTAGTCCATGCCGGCCAAAAGTACTACATGGCGGTGTTCACCATATTTTCAGAGCTGATTGGTAATGTCCGGGATCATAGTGAGAGCCCGATTCCTGGGTTTGCAGCGTTACAGTTATATAAAGGTAAGCGGCGCCACATTCAGACCGTCATTTCAGATAGTGGTTTGGGTATTGCCACGACATTGAAACGTAATCTTAAAAAACATTATCCTGAAATTTTCGAGGAACTGGAGTCATCAGGCGAAGATGCTGATTTATTCTTGGTTACCCATGCGCTTAAAAATGGTGGGTTGAGCCAATTTGGGTCTGCACCTGACGAGGCAGCTCGGGGACTGGGTCTGAAGCGTTCTCAGGATCTGGCCGCAAAATATGATGCTGTTGTTCTTGTCCGACAACCTGACTTTGAGTTGAGAATTACCTACAAGAATGGTGTTATAACAGAAATTACCAGCAAAAAAAGGCTCGCGTTGATTAAGGGCACACAAGTTTGCTTTGATTTTTTCCTAGGCTATGATTAGTATCATCTCCTTAAATTAACCATAAGAAGCAGGATTGTATGAAAGTCAAACTGCTGGAACTCACTGAAAACAATAACCATCCATTTGGAAATGTTTTGGGGCGGGAAGTGTTTAAGCGACTTCAAAATGTTGTTGACTCAAACCCTGGCTGCAAGTCTTTTGAAATCTCTCTTGAAGGAATTGTGGCTACCGATTCATCTTTTCCACGTGAAAGTGTCATTGCGCTTGCAAAGCAGCTTTGCGGGGAAAAGTATTTCTTTATCACCGATGTCAGCTCAACAGATCTCATCGATAACTGGGACTATGCTGCCATTGCAAAGCAACAGTCTATGATAGTGGTTTTGGCTGGCGGAGTGCGGGTTATTGGCCCTGAAGCGAAAAGCTCGACAAAGGCGTTGCTTGACGTCGTGTTAGGACGTAATGGCGTCAGTACGGCAAATGTCGCTAAGTCTCTCAACATATCAGTTCAAAATGCGAGCACAAGGCTTAAAAAACTTTCCAGTGAAGGGGTTATCATGAGGTCTGAAGTGTCCTCACCAACAGGAGGCATTGAGTTTATATACTCCGGCCCAAATATTTCCGCTTAAACAGCTTGATTTAACCAGATTGCTGCATGTATAGTTACCTCAGTGGTTCAGTTTTTTTACTGACACCTGGTTAAACAGCTTTATTTAATGAGATTCTGAGGCGCTACTGCTGAAGAAATCTTGGAGATATTTATGCAAGAGATTCGTTTCCAACACCCCCACGACCACTTCATTGAGGTGGCAGATGAACATCTCGTTTTCCGTCAGGTCGCGCTTGAGGACCGTACACCAAACGGTTCACAGATTTCTGCTGCATCAGGTTTTAAACCAGATCAAATGCCTGTTGTCCTGATGTTTCTGCCAAATGGTTCACTGGAAGATATCCGTCCTGATGAAGTTGTCCATCTTGGCTCTGATGTTCGCCGTTTCATCGTTATTGAATCAGATCGCACGTATTTTTTTACAATTGACGGGGCACGTCTTGAGTGGCCATGCCGCTTAATCACTGGTTATAACGTCCGTAAGCTCGGAAACATTGACGACAATAAAAAACTTCTTCTTGAACGTGAAGACGAAGCCGATCTTGAAATACAAAATGACCAGATTATCGATCTGGATGGTGATGGGATTGAGCATTTCATCAGCAGAAAGGCAACGTGGAAGCTGAATGTTCAGGGTAAGGAATTTACTTTTGATACCCCGACCGTTGTCATCCGAGATGCCGTTATCCGGGCAGGGCTGAATCCCAATCAGGCATGGCATATCTTTCTCAAAGTTGAAGGGCAGCCAAAAGTTGAGAAGAATATTGATGATGTCATCGATTTGCGCACGCCCGGGATAGAGAAACTGCGACTTACGCCGAAAGATGTGAACAATGGCGAAGAGTCCCCTGCCAAGCGCCGTGAGTTCAGTCTTCTACCCAGTGATGAGCGCTATCTTAACGAAATGGGGTATTTTTGGGAGACCAGCCTGAACGGCAATGCACGATGGCTGATTATTCACGGTTTTGAGGTGCCAGAAGGATATAATCATCAACAGGTAAATCTGGCACTGTCGATAACATCTGGCTATCCCGTAAACATGTTGGATATGTTTTATGTCTATCCACCATTGGCTCGGGTCAATGGCGTCAACATTCCGGCTACGGAAGCTACGGCGGTTATTGATAGTGTTGCGTATCAGCGATGGTCTCGCCATCGCTCATGGGATCCTGAGACCGATTCAGTTATTTCTCAACTGGCCATGGCTGATGGTTGTCTGCAAAAGGAGGTGGAGCAATGAGCCACGGAAGTCGTCTAATCTTAACTCAGGAACTCCATACCTCTCTGAAGAAACATCTTTTTCCAGGAGACGGAAAAGAGGCAGCTGCAATCCTGGTGTGTAACCGTTATGAAGGAGTTCGTCTGAAGCTCATGGCAAAGGAGCTAATTCCGGTTCCATATGAAGAGTGCGTATCCAGGACGAGTGACTTTATATCATGGCCTGGTAGCTATCTGGAGAAAGCCATTGATGCCGCTGAAGAAACTTTAATGACTGTTATTCTTGTACATTCACATCCCGGCGGTTTGCTTGAATTCTCGGATACGGATGATGCAAGTGATGCTCAGACGATGCTATCTCTTTATCAGGGCGTTGACACTGTTCATGGTTCAGCAATTATGGTCTCTGAAGGAAGCATGCGTGCACGGCTCTATCGTAAGGGGAAATACGCTGAGAATGTGGATTTAGTAACTGTCGCAGGTGATGATATTCACTACTGGTGGGATGGTATTTATGAGTTAAGCCAGCAACCGATAGCTTTTACATCGGGTATGACTGACACCTTTAACAAACTTACCGCAGCTATCATTGGTGTATCTGGCACAGGTTCAATTGTGGCCGAACAGGTTGCCCGGCTAGGATTTGGGGAAATAGTTCTTATTGATCATGATCATATTGAAAAGAAAAATCTGAACAGGATCCTGAACTCGACTCTTGATGATGCCCTGAACGGCCGGTCGAAGGTTGATATGTTTGCGCAAGCTATTCGCAATATACGGGGAAAAGATATTGCCCAACCCATTCAGGACACCATCTTCTCGCGAGAAGCCGTTCTGTCAGCGGCAAATGCAGATGTGATTTTTTGCTGTGTTGATACTTTCCAGGCTCGGATGATTGCAGATCGCATTGCTTCGTCATTTTTAATCCCACTGCTTGATGTGGGTGTAAAAATACCAACGCATGTTGATCCTGAGGATGGAAGAAAAATTACGGATGTCACGGGACGGATAGACTATGTAAAACCCGGTGGCTCTACGTTATCTGATCGGCATGTATACACCCCAGAGCTTATCTACCGTGAAAACCTGAGCGAAGAAGAGTATGACGAGCAAGTCGAAAGAGGTTACATCACAGGGCTACAGGAAGAGGCTCCAGCTGTAATAACACTGAACATGAGGGCAGCGTCAGCATGTGTACTGGAATATATCGCCAGATGTTTCCCTTTTCGTGAATACCCTAACAAGGGATATGCGCGAACGTTGTTCAGCCTTTCTGGCGTTGAAGAGGACTATATCGATGAAGATGCAATTGCCAGGGCTCCCAATCCCCGTATAGCCGCTGGCAGGAAAGAACCACTTTTGGGTATTCCTGAACTGGGTGATATGTAATGTCTTTTTTCAACAAGGTTCTTTATTATTTTCTACGCAAGTTTGAATATTTACTTCCGGCAAGGCAACTGATTATCGTTAATGAAGATTCATTACCGGATAAGATGCCTCTTCGTTCCATAATTCTCGCCAGAGAGGGTACGGAGGATTGGTGTATTGGATTTAAGTGTCCCTGTGGATGTGAGCGAACCATTGAGTTACTGGTTATAGAAGAAGCCAACCCCAGATGGGATTATGCTCTTGATGATAACAACTTACCTTCCCTGTATCCTTCTGTATGGTTAAAAGATGGTTGTCAATCTCATTTCTGGATAAAAAAAGGAAGAGTTATTTGGGTTTGATTTCTAACTTTCGAAAGGAAAAGGCAAATCATCCAGATAATAAAAACAGAGCCTGTTCATGTACTTGTGAGTAGTTTTTAACTTAGGGACACCCTGAGCAAAAACAATTTGCAGGTTTAATCAGGCCTGAACAGCCAGTTTCAAAGCGATTCATTTCAATCATGTATTTGTAAATCTCATGACGAGACTCTGAATTTAATTTAGAGAGTCTTTTAATATTTACTTTGTGAATTATTGGATTGTGTTTTAAATATAATAAATTGCTTTCTATCAGAGAACTTATCTGTCTATCCATGGGGGAAGTGCTTCGTCGTTACGCCGGTCACAGCGCTTGCCCTGCTAACTGGCAGAAAGTTTAACTCGTAGTGACAACTGCCCACGCGATACGCACAAGGCGCGACTGACTTGCGCTATTCTCCATCCTTAGGCAACAAGGACGCAGGCGCTATCCATTTTCACGAGTGACCGCACTCCACGCCTTCTTTCAGGATCTCTTCCTCCATACTGCTTAAGTTCTCGCAAACGAACTATTCACCTTTAGAGATCCTGCAACATACTGATAATGTTCTCTGAGTCGAGCATTGTGCAGAAAGCCCTTTCAATAAGGGTTTAAGCGCTACTACATGTTTGTTTAACAATTTATAGTTTGTATTCTTGTTTTAACACCCTGTACGTTGTTAAATGAGACTCCAGAAGCATGTTTCAGACGCAACAACGCGTGGTTATCTCAAAATGAATACAGCCTATCCGATAAAGCATCTTGATCATTTACGTCCAATATTGATTGGTTTTCGCAAAGTTAATGGGCTCACACAGAAAGCTATTTCAGAGCGATTAGGAGTGTCGCAGCAAGCTTATGCACGTTTCGAATCCAATCCATCGAGTGCCAGTTTTGAAAGGCTATTCAGAGTGTTTACTGTTTTAGGGATTGAGCTTTCCTTATCTTCGAACAAACCTTCAACTCCAGCTTCCTCAGCAGAAGAGAAAGACAAATATGAATTTTCTCCCGCCAGACGGGAGAAATGGTGACAATTATGTGGGATGCTAACATAGCCATTTGCCGTTATTCATCTGCCACATCCAATAACTTTCGAAGCCCTGTGACAAAACCTCGTGGAAAAACTTCACTGTTGTAGTCCGTGTCTTTTACTTGCCCGGCCTGGGTAATCTGCCAGTTGTTCTTATCCATGCATTCCTCAGATATGGAATACGCCAGGGCTTTCTTTTCTGAGTGAGTGAGAATTCCTGACAGGGACGGTAATACCGCCACCGTAGATTCTGATGTCGTATGAAACTGCCGCACGGGGCGTTTGTCGATGATGATATTGGCATGTTGTTTGAGCAGATTTACTTCATTGCGGTAGCGGTTACGCTCGGCAATGATTTGGCCAAACAAGGCGCGTACCGCCAGGTCCGGGATGCGCTCTAAAAGCTTATAGTCTGCGGGAACAGATTTAGACCGGGAGGTACCGGATAATGGCTTTTGGATACTGGTATTACACGTGGCTGCCCAGGCCTTTATCAGTGTGCGGTAATGCTCGTTACGGGTAGCCCGCAGGGCTTCATAAGCAAGACCGCCATCGGCAGCGGACACCAACCCAATTTTTGTGATGGAGAAGTCTCGCTGGCCTGATTCAGCATATTTCTTCAAGGTGTCATTAAGCTTTTCAAGGTTCTGCTGAGTCCGCTTTACTTTGCCTTCTTTCAAATCAGCAAGAATGATATCAATATTTAATTCCATTAGTTCTCCAGTAAGTCAGGCAGGGCAATGTGACTAAGGTGAATGGCTTTGCTGGTAAGGGCCTGAATCCCCTCAGAAAAAAGGTTGTTATTAGTCAGGTATTCACCTGCCTCAATATAACCGACCACCTTGCGGTATCCTTCAAGTTTATCGTCAGGATCAGCTATTTTAGCCATCTGGCGCAGCATTGCGTTGGCAGCAATAAGCTGCTGTTTATCGTCCATTTCCATGAAAACAGGCTCAAAACCTTTTTTCATTAATACCCGACTCAGCTGCACAGAACGCTTTTGAATGACCGGTGTTTTGCGAAGTTCATCCAGCAAATCTGGATAGAACTCAGCATCCTCGCACAATAAGGACAGATGCAATAATTCCGAGTCAGTTTCGATAAACTTCAGAGCATGACAAACGTCCTGCTCTGAGCCAACCGCAATCAATTTATCTTTGAGGTCGCCGTCTTTCCTGAGTTCTTCGACACGAATGATTTTGTTAATAAGTTCAAAACACGCAATCCAGTCTTTCGTATACTCATCTGCTTCTGCTTGCTGTATTTCATAACGGCGCTGTAGTGCCTTCAGCTCATCATGTCTGATAAAGGGTTTTCCTTGTTCCTCAAAGAAAAACTGTTCATCTTTAAGTATGTCCAGTTCACCTTCAATTTCCACAGATAAGGCAGAAGCCTGGTGTGCCCTGTAACTCAGCTGGTTAAATTGGGCATTGAGCGCAGGAAGGAACCGGGCCTCGGTGATAAACCATCGACAACGAATGCAGTTTTGAGGGCCATGAGGGACACTTTCATAAATACGGCTGGCAGCGGAGCCTGAGTCTTTCATCAATACCCCACCATTCCAGCATCCTCCGAGGGTATTAATTTCATCAGGCTTCACGGTGTTACCTCCCATCAGGCACAGCCCACACGAACGCTCTTCCCAGCCAATCGGGTTACGATTAACCAGAGCTGTCTGAATACTCCCCTCGCTGTGATATGCCATCCTGCACTGAATCTGCTCCATTGAAGCATCTTTGAGAAAGTTGCGAACCGACAGCCTGGATTTAGCATCCAGAGTGTCATGTGCTTCGCTCATTTTATCTGCCATGACAGAAGGTGTGATTTTGTTGTAATAGATGGTCATCAACAGGCGAGTATGGCCTGCCAGGAGTTTTGAAATCACAGGTAATGGCAATTCTGTGTCCATTGTGTACGCAGTGATGAGAGAGACACGCAGGCTGTGAAGAGGAAACAGCGTAGCTGTACCTTTCATTCTTCCCTCGGGATAATCCACAACCAGCTTTAAACGCTCGTCGTTATCCAGGGTATCCCCGCGGGCTGCGAGTTGATTTTCTAATTCAAGCAGCAATTGATACCAGAATGAATCCGACGCGTTATAAGGAATAGGTTTTTGTTTATCCTCGCCTCTGGCAGATGCGTCACGGAACAGAAAAGCGATTTCTCCCATACTTTTCAGTTGTCTGTCTGATCCCTGGTGGTGTATATGCTTTCTCAGCAGCAAAGTACATTCGGTAGGCTTCGCAATCGGATTGTATTTTTCTTGCCAGTTCCTCAATTTCTCCAGCCAGTACAGCACTTCTTCGTTTTGCCACGGTATGATGTAACCACGTTCCAGTTCATTTTTATTCTGGTCAGCAGTCTTGTTGGTATTGATGTACAACCCCGTCGAGTATAGTCCAGTCATGGTATCGTAAATCCGACGGAATATGCCTTTTCCAAATGGGCGCTTTGCACTGCCAAGGGCGAAATCATGTCGAGTGTTGAGAATCCATCGACCATTTTCATAGCGCCACGTATCAGCTTCTCCGCTGTCCAGCATACGAACCTGCGAGGAACGAAGTGGCAGGTGGAGCTTAATGAAAATCATCATTGCTTTTACAGGCGACCAGATTTGATAAAGGGTGATTTTTTTACCTTTACGGGTCACTTCTCTGGTACGCCATACGCAGTCGGGGTCATTTTTATCAATCAGTTCTGGCTCGACTTCAAACCAGTCGCTTCCAGCATGCTGCGCCCAAGCCCAGTATTTAAAGTGACGGTAATGCCAGGCAGGGAGTAATTTTTCTTCCTGTTTAAGATTCTGACCGATAATGGTGAGTTCAGTTTTATCCGGTAATGGACAAAGGATCTGGCGCAGGTTCTGAATATAGCGATATGGTAAGGGGTTGCGCACTGTTTCTGTAGCAACATATCCTTTTTTAATTTTTCGGAGTGGATTTAAAACCAATGGAACTAAATTGCCATAGTTATCTTTTTCCGAAAAAACGTCTCTGACGACAAAATCAATGAAGTCATAAGCATAGTTCATGCCTTTTTGAATATTCGCGGATGCGACAACAGTGCTCCTTATAATTTGCTCAAACTCTTCACTGGAGCACTTATGTCCCTGGTAGCCTTTAAAAAATAATGACAAATCACTTATTGCATACGGGGCGTGCTCAGCAATATAGGACTCAAAGAAGCGTCCCAGGGCCTCGCGTTTATCACTTATACCGAGGGTTTGTGTTGCCATCCACTTTGCTGCCAGCTCCTGCCATTGCCGCCATTCTGCGCCAAGCGTAGTCAGCATCCATAAGAAAGCTAAGTCGGATGTACGCCCATCATTTTTTTTGCTTTTTGGTGGCAACATTATTTACCTCTCAGCTTTGGATTCCGGCCTGTGAAATAACCCTGCGGGTCAATGTCATTAAAGCCATGTTCAGTTAGAGCTCTCCAGTCAAGAATTTTGACTTTCGAATCAGGGTTTGCCAGCAGCAGTGTAGCTTTAGTGAGTTCGTCCGAAATTTCTTTCTGACCTTTGCCTGTATATGGGATTTGTGAATCCAGAGACTTGTGATGCATGCAACGGCGGATCACCAGCGGGCTCAGCCCTGAACGTTCTAATCGTCTTCCGTAGTTATGTCGATGTCCGTGAGGGCCTAAACCTTCTGCCTTGTTTGGTTCTAAACCAATTCGTTTTAATCCATTGATGTAGTTGTCATGAAAAGCGGAAATTGTGTAAGGGTTACCGAGGGCGCTGTGATGAAAGGAAATGAATGCATAAGGGTGATGACAGTCGATACTGGCGCGATACTTTTGATAGTTTTTCCAGAGTGACATAAACACTTTTCCATAGTCGGCAGGAAACCACTGAACCTGTAGGTAATTATCTTTATGATCAACCACGCGGTTCTTCCAGCCAAGTCGGGCAGTTCCTTTCATTCGCTGTCGTGGTATCCGGGCATATTGTTCTTTTAAATATGCCGCTCTGGTTGATGCACCAGAGCGATTACGCCAACCTTCAGGGGCCTTACCATCAGTCTCGTTATAGATCCTGACCACAGCACTGTCTGGGTTATACGGGTCTTCAAATACATCCGTCACCCAAAGTGTTAACGCCTCACTTTCGCGCACCCCACCACCGTGCATAAGCAGAAGAATTAATTTATCTCTTAGTGCCACTCGTGGATCGCCAGAGCCACCAACACCACACGTATAGAATTTTTCCCAGTGCATTTCGGGAAATGCGATAGCATCATGTTCAGCTATTGTGAGAGGAGTACGGCCTTTGATCGTTCTAGCCTTACGGATGGTTTTGTTGACAGTTTTATCTTCAATATGACCTAAAAAATCGTTCTGATTTTTGCGATACCATGCGGCGTAATTTAACCTCTGTTCATGCCGGGTCGCTTCACACAACGGATTCACAGGCTCTACACCTTGTTTGTGTGCCAGCCAGTCGGTGAAGGCAGTCAGTCGTTGAATATGTTTATTCACGTTACTGGTTGAGGCCGGCACCCAATACAAACCTGAAGGGTCAATCCCATTCTCGCCAATCGTTCCGGTATATAAACGCTTAGAAAAAGTCTGGAAGAGCAGCATTGGGTCGTCAAAGTCGCCTCTATTTGCCTCCATGTAATCCAGCAATAAGGACACAGCCTGGAGGACCCCATTCATGACCGAGTGGCTTACATCGTCGGCTTCTAACTTAAGCAGGTAATCTGTTACCACACTCAACTCTCCCTGCTCTGTCAGAAGGATAGGGATTTGGCTTTTGATACCAGTGTTATCTTCTACAATCGTTGCCCTGACTTTAACTGATGACAAATCATGTTTTCCTTTAAGTAGAATACACAATGGACACTGTATACTTTGCTTAGTTTTGGGGTGAAAAAAAAGCAGATCCATCTGCTTTAGTACACTTTATACACGTTTAAGTTTACTGTATATAACTTTGTGCTGGCCTTTTTTATGGCGGGTGGCGGCAATGTTTGGAACCGCTTACACCTCACTTTCTAAACCCCGCTTTCAGAATATTCTCTTTGCATGATCGTCTTTCTTCTGCTGTTACATTTCCTTTCAGTTAAGTCTGAAATTCACACAAACGCGATGCGCATCAATTAATTTACCTCTATATTTTCAAAGCTTTAATTATTTTTACGGTTGCAGCTTAGTGTAACCGATTACACCATTGTGATTTGTCTCACATATTTTTACGGGTCGCTCACCTACCCTTAACATCGATAAAACTGATAACCCAACTGGAGGGCATAATGCCTGACAATAATAAACAGGGGCGTACGTCCAACAAGGCGATGACTTTCTTCGTCTGCTTCCTTGCCGCCCTGGCAGGATTACTCTTTGGCCTGGATATCGGCGTGATTGCCGGCGCTCTTCCCTTCATCGCAGACGAATTCCAGATTAACGCACATACCCAGGAATGGGTGGTCAGCTCCATGATGTTTGGCGCGGCCGTCGGGGCCGTCGGCAGCGGCTGGCTCTCTTTCAAACTGGGACGTAAAAAGAGCCTGATGATTGGCGCGATCCTCTTCGTCGCCGGTTCCCTCTTCTCTGCCGCCGCCCCTAACGTTGAAGTGCTTATTCTTTCCCGCGTGCTGTTGGGGCTGGCCGTGGGCGTGGCGTCTTATACCGCGCCGCTTTACCTGTCAGAAATCGCGCCGGAGAAAATCCGCGGCAGTATGATTTCGATGTACCAGTTGATGATCACCATCGGTATTTTGGGCGCTTACCTGTCCGATACCGCGTTCAGCTACAGCGGCGCATGGCGCTGGATGCTGGGCGTGATCATCATTCCAGCCGTTCTGCTGCTGATTGGCGTATTCTTCCTGCCGGACAGCCCGCGCTGGTTTGCCGCCAAACGCCGCTTCCACGATGCTGAACGGGTACTCTTACGCCTGCGAGATACCAGCGCAGAGGCGAAAAACGAGCTGGAAGAGATCCGCGAAAGCCTGAAGGTGAAACAGTCTGGCTGGGCACTGTTCAAAGAGAACAGCAACTTCCGCCGCGCGGTGTTCCTTGGCGTGCTGTTACAGGTAATGCAGCAGTTCACCGGGATGAACGTCATCATGTATTACGCGCCAAAAATCTTTGAACTGGCGGGTTATACCAATACCACCGAGCAGATGTGGGGCACCGTGATCGTGGGGCTGACCAACGTGCTGGCGACTTTCATCGCCATCGGTCTGGTCGACCGCTGGGGACGTAAGCCAACGCTGACTCTGGGCTTCCTGGTGATGGCCGCCGGTATGGGGATTCTCGGTACCATGATGCATATGGGCATTCACTCTCCAACCGCGCAGTACCTGGCGGTAGGTATGCTGCTGATGTTTATCGTCGGGTTTGCAATGAGTGCCGGTCCGCTGATTTGGGTGCTGTGCTCTGAAATCCAGCCGCTGAAAGGGCGTGATTTCGGTATCACCTGCTCTACCGCGACCAACTGGATTGCCAATATGATCGTCGGTGCCACGTTCCTCACCATGCTCAACACGCTGGGTAATGCGAACACCTTCTGGGTCTACGCCGGTCTGAACCTGTTCTTTATTGTTCTCACCGTCTGGCTGGTTCCTGAAACCAAACACGTTTCACTGGAACACATTGAACGTAACCTGATGAAAGGTCGTCCGCTGCGCGAAATCGGCGCACACGACTAATCCTCTTGCGGGAGGCGCCTCTTGCGCCTCCCCGCTTCGCGCTTTATGCTCTGCCCCTATGAAAGCACCCCGTCTCCCCATCGCCATTCAGCAGGCCGTTATGCGCAGCCTGCGGGAAAAACTCGCCCAGGCCAACCTGAAGCTCGGCCGTAATTATCCGGAGCCGAAACTCGTCTACCAGCAGCGAGGAACCGCGGCGGGTACCGCCTGGCTGGAATCCTATGAGATCCGCCTGAACCCGGTTCTGATGATGGAAAATCAACAGGCGTTTATTGAGGAGGTGGTACCGCACGAACTGGCACACCTTCTGGTATGGAAACACTTCGGCCGCGTGGCTCCGCATGGCAAAGAGTGGAAATGGATGATGGAGGCGGTGCTCGGCGTTCCGGCACGCCGTACTCATCAGTTTGAACTGGAATCGGTACGCCGTAATACCTTCCCTTACCGCTGCCAGTGCCAACAGCATCAGCTCACCGTTCGTCGCCATAATCGTGTGGTACGCGGCGAGGCAACCTACCGCTGCGTGAAGTGCGGCGAGCCACTGGTCGCAGAATAACCAACTGAACTTTCAGGAACTTTCCTGATCTGGCTGATTGCATACCGGAACAACTTTCGCTACGTTGCGGGCTCGTTTTGACACGGAGTGTAAGATGTCCCGTAATTTCTCTCTCGCGGTTGCCTTTTTGACAACGGCCCTCTCCGGCCAGGCTCTGGCCGACGGTATCAACAGTTTTTCCCAGGCCAAAGCGGCAGGCGTGAAGGTCAACGCCGACGTGCCGGGCGATTTCTACTGTGGCTGCAAAATTAACTGGCAGGGTAAAAAAGGGATCGTTGACCTTGAATCCTGCGGCTATAAGGTGCGTAAAAACGAAAACCGCGCCAGCCGCATCGAGTGGGAACATGTGGTTCCGGCATGGCAGTTTGGTCACCAGCGCCAGTGCTGGCAGGATGGCGGACGTAAAAACTGCGCCAAAGATCCGGTCTATCGTCAGATGGAAAGCGATATGCACAACCTGCAGCCGGCGGTTGGCGAAGTCAATGGCGATCGCGGCAACTTTATGTACAGCCAGTGGAACGGTGGCGAAGGTCAGTATGGCCAGTGCGGTATGAAGGTTGATTTTAAAGAGAAAGTCGCTGAGCCACCCGCCCGGGCACGCGGCAGCATTGCCCGCACGTACTTCTATATGCGCGATCGTTACAACCTCAACCTTTCCCGCCAGCAAACACAACTGTTTAACGCCTGGAATAAACAATACCCGGTCACCGAGTGGGAATGTCAGCGCGACGAACGCATCGCCAGGGTCCAGGGGAATCATAACCCTTACGTCCAGCGGGCTTGCCAGGCGCAAAAGAGCTAACCTACACTAGCGGCAATTCGCTTACACAGCATGACACATGGAATTTTTGACTATGCGTATTCCTCGCATCTATCACCCTGAACTGATTACCGCTGGCCGCGAAATCGCCCTGTCTGACGATGCCGCCAACCACGTTGGCCGCGTGCTGCGCATGGGGGCAGGCCAGGCGATTCAGCTGTTTGACGGCTCCAACCAGGTTTTCGACGCGGAAATTACGCGGGCGGATAAAAAAAGCGTGCACGTCAATGTGCTACGCGGCGAAATCGATGACCGTGAATCGCCGCTGCACATTCATCTGGGCCAGGTGATGTCGCGCGGGGAAAAGATGGAGTTCACCATTCAGAAATCCATTGAACTGGGTGTAAGCCTCATTACGCCACTTTTTTCTGAGCGCTGCGGCGTTAAACTGGACGCAGAACGTCTGAACAAGAAGATCCAGCAGTGGCAGAAAATTGCCATTGCTGCCTGCGAACAGAGTGGCCGCAACCGTATTCCGGAGATCCGCCCGGCGATGGACCTGGAAGACTGGTGTGCAGAAGAGGAGAGCGGGCTCAAGCTTAATCTCCATCCGCGCGCCAGCTCCAGCATCAATACGTTGCCGCTGCCCGTTGAGCGTGTACGCCTGCTGATTGGCCCGGAAGGCGGCCTGTCGGCAGATGAAATTGCCATGACGGCGCGTTACCAGTTTACTGATATTCTGTTGGGACCTCGCGTTCTGCGCACTGAGACAACGGCACTCACAGCCATCAACGCGCTACAGGTGCGGTTTGGCGATCTGGGTTGACCCATTAACGGAGAAGAACATGATCAAGCTCGGCATCGTGATGGACCCCATCGCAAACATTAACATCAAGAAAGATTCCAGCTTCGCCATGCTGCTGGAAGCGCAGCGTCGCGGCTATGAGCTCCACTATATGGAGATGAACGATCTTTATCTGATCAACGGTGAAGCCCGCGCACGCACCCGCATCGTTAACGTCGAGCAGAATTACGACAAATGGTACGAATTCGGCAGCGAGCAGGATATTGCGCTCGCCGATCTCAACGTCATCCTGATGCGTAAAGATCCTCCGTTCGACACCGAATACATCTACTGCACCTATATCCTTGAGCGCGCAGAAGAAAAAGGGACGCTTATCGTCAATAAACCGCAGAGCCTGCGCGACTGCAACGAGAAGCTCTACACCGCCTGGTTCTCCGATCTGACGCCGGAAACGCTGGTGACCCGCAGCAAAACACAGCTTAAGGCATTCTGGCAGAAGCACGGTGATATCATCATGAAGCCGCTGGACGGCATGGGCGGTGCGTCTATTTTCCGCGTAAAAGAAGGCGACCCGAATATCGGCGTGATTGCCGAAACGCTGACCGAACTGGGTACGCGTTACTGCATGGCACAGAACTATCTGCCCGCGATTAAAGATGGCGATAAACGCGTCCTGATCGTGGATGGTGAACCCGTGCCTTACTGCCTGGCACGTATCCCGCAGGGGGGCGAAACCCGTGGCAATCTGGCGGCCGGTGGCCGTGGTGAACCGCGTCCGTTAACCGAAAGCGACTGGGAAATTGCCCGCCGCGTCGGCCCAACGCTGAAAGCCAAAGGCCTGATCTTTGTTGGCCTGGATATCATTGGCGATCGTCTGACCGAAGTGAACGTTACCAGCCCGACCTGCATTCGTGAAATTGAAGCGGAATTCCCGGTCTCGATCACCGGAATGCTGATGGACGCCATCGAAAAACGTCTCCAGAAATAACTTACCAATACTATTAGTGACAGCACCCCGGTTTGTCCGCATACTGGGGCTGTCGCTTTTTAAACCAGGAAACAGTACCTCTGACAATGAATTTACAGCATCACTTTCTTATTGCCATGCCTGCTCTCCAGGACCCGATTTTCCGCCGCTCCGTGGTTTATATTTGTGAATACAATGAAGACGGCGCGATGGGCATTATCATCAACAAACCGCTGGAAAACCTGCAGGTTGAAGGGATTCTGGAAAAGCTGAAAATTACAGCTGAAGCGCGCCTGCCGGAAATCCGTCTTGATAAACCGGTAATGCTGGGTGGCCCCCTTGCAGAGGATCGCGGGTTTATCCTGCATACGCCGCCCATTTTCTCTTCCAGTATTCGTATCTCTGACAACACGGTAATCACCACCTCCCGCGATGTGCTGGAAACGCTGGGCACCGCAGAGCAGCCTTCCGAAGTGCTGGTGGCTCTGGGTTACGCCTCTTGGGAGAAGGGTCAGCTTGAACAGGAGATCCTGGATAACGCCTGGCTCACCGCACCTGCGGATATGAATATCCTGTTTAAAACCCCTATCGCCGATCGCTGGCGTGATGCGGCGAAACTGATTGGCATTGATATTCTGACCATGCCAGGCGTAGCGGGGCACGCGTAATGAGCGGCACACTTCTGGCCTTCGACTTTGGCACGAAAAGCATTGGCGTCGCCGTCGGCCAGCGTATCACCGGCACCGCTCGCCCGCTCACGGCCCTTAAGGCGAACGACGGCACACCGGACTGGAACCTCATTGAGCGTCTGCTCAGAGAGTGGCAGCCAGACGATGTGATTGTCGGTCTGCCGCTGAACATGGATGGCACTGAACAGCCGCTTACCGCCCGCGCGCGTAAGTTTGCCAATAAAATCCACGGTCGCTTTGGCGTTTCCGTGAAACTCCACGACGAACGATTGAGTACCGTCGAAGCGCGTGCCGGCCTGTTTGAGCACGGGGGTTTCCGCGCACTCAACAAAGGCAGCGTCGATTCGGCTTCTGCCGTCATTATCCTCGAAAGCTATTTCGAACAGGGTTACTGAGCGCCGGGGCCTACAACCGCCCCTGCGCCCGTCGCTCTGCCAGGCTCTGGTCAAAGTTCTGCATCCCCGCCTGCTGACCGGTTTGAATAATCCCGGGCAACTGCCACGTTTTACCTTCGCGGATAAGGTTCGCTGCCGCTGGCGTATTCACCAGCAGCTCATACAGCGCGACGCGCCCACCCTGCAGGTCGGGAAGCAGTCTTTGCGCCAGCACCGCTCGCAGGCTGCCGGCCAGCTGATTACGCACCGGGTCTTTCTCCTGCGCCGGGAACGTATCGACCAGCCGTTCAATCGCCTGAGAGGCACCGCGCGTGTGCAGCGTCGCCAGCACCAGATGCCCGGTTTCAGCGGCCGTCAGGGCCAGGCGGATCGTTTCGCTGTCGCGCAGTTCTCCCAGCAGGATGACATCCGGATCTTCACGCAACGCAGCGCGCAGCGCCTCGGCAAATGAGGGACTGTGCAGGCCGATCTCCCGCTGCTGAATCAGGCAACGTTCGCTCTGATAGACAAACTCCACCGGATCTTCCAGCGTCAGAATATGCCCATCCGTCTGGTGATTAAGAAAATCCACCATTGCCGCAAGGGTGGTAGATTTGCCGCTGCCGGTTGCCCCCGTCACCAGTATCAGCCCGCTGTCGTGGGATAAGAGTTCCGGGATAGCCCGGGGAACCCCCAGGGCGGAGAGCTGCGGACAGGCCCGGGGCAACAGGCGTAGCGTGATGGAGTTGCCCTTCATCTGTTTAAAGGCGCTTGCGCGCAGGCGCTGGTTTCCCGTAAGGGTCACGGCAAAATCCACCTGCCCGCTTGCCCACCATGCCCCCTGCTGCTCATCGTTGAGCCACGTTTTCAGTAACGCATCCACATCGGGAGAGGGAAAGGGAGCCGGTTCAAGGCGGCCTACTCTGCGCCAGCGCGGTGGCGAATCACTGCACAGGTGTAGATCGGAGACATTATGCTTTACACTAAGGGCCACAATTTCTTCCACATCCATACATTACTCCTCGGAAAATGAACAACATTGCGCATAACCTGGCACAGGTCCGGGACAAAATCTCAGCCGCAGCAACACGTTGCGGCCGTGCTTCAGAAGAAATTACGTTACTTGCAGTGAGCAAAACCAAGCCTGCGAGCGCCATCGCAGAAGCGATTGATGCAGGCCAGCGTGCATTTGGTGAAAACTACGTGCAGGAAGGCGTGGATAAAATTCGCTACTTCCAGGAGCAGGGGAATACCGGCCTGCAATGGCACTTTATTGGCCCACTGCAGTCGAATAAAAGCCGTCTGGTGGCAGAGCACTTTGACTGGTGCCATACCATCGACCGTCTGCGCATTGCCACACGTCTGAACGATCAGCGCCCGGCGGAGATGCCCGCGCTTAACGTGCTGATTCAAATCAACATCAGTGATGAAAACAGCAAGTCCGGCATTGCGCTGAGCGAGCTGGATGCGCTGGCGGCTGAAGTGGCCGCGCTGCCGCGCTTAACCCTGCGCGGTTTGATGGCAATCCCGGCGCCTGAGTCAAGTTATGAAAGGCAGTTTGCCGTGGCACAGCAAATGGCTGTAGCATTTGAGGCGCTTAAAGCGCGCTATGAAACGGTAGACACGCTTTCTCTGGGCATGTCGGATGATATGGAAGCCGCCATCGCGGCAGGCAGCACTATGGTGCGCATCGGCACGGCAATTTTCGGTGCGCGCGACTACACCCAATAATAAGGAAACCTGAGGAACGCCATGAAGACGTTGACTTTCCTGCTCTCAACGGTCATTGAGCTGTATACGATGGCGCTTTTGCTGCGCGTCTGGATGCAGTGGGCCCGCTGTGATTTTTATAACCCGTTCTCGCAGTTTGTCGTGAAAATCACCCAACCTGTTGTGGGGCCGCTGCGCCGTATTATTCCGGCGATGGGCCCCATTGACAGCGCATCGCTGCTGGTGGCGTTTATTCTGAGTGTTATCAAAGCGATTGTGCTGTTTATGGTCATCACCTTCCAGCCGATCATCTGGATTGCTGCCGTCCTGATCCTGATTAAAACCATCGGTCTGCTGATCTTCTGGGTGCTGCTGGTCATGGCCATCATGAGTTGGGTCAGCCAGGGCCGCAGCCCGGTGGAATATGCACTGATTCAGCTGGCGGAACCACTGCTGCGCCCTATCCGCAACCTGCTCCCGTCAATGGGCGGCATCGACTTTTCCCCGATGATCCTGGTTCTGCTGCTGTATGTCGTTAATATGGGCATTGCCGAGCTGTTACAGTCCACGGGCGATATGCTGCTGCCGGGGCTGTGGATGGCGCTATGAGTGCAGTAAGCACCTGCACTGATGGGCTGGTTTTACGGCTGTATATTCAGCCGAAAGCCAGCCGTGACAATATTGTTGGACTGCATGGCGACGAGTTAAAAGTCGCCATCACCGCCCCACCGGTAGATGGCCAGGCAAATGCGCATCTGACCAAATATCTGGCAAAACAGTTTCGCGTTGCCAAAAGCCAGGTCATCATAGAAAAGGGTGAACTTGGGCGGCATAAACAGGTAAAAATCCTTAATCCACAATCCATCCCGACGGAAGTCGCGGCTCTGATTTAACAGGATAAAACGATGCAGAAAGTTGTTCTCGCTACCGGCAACGCCGGTAAAGTGCGCGAGCTGGCCTCGCTATTAAATGATTTTGGGCTGGATGTGGTGGCGCAGACCGAGCTTGGCGTGGAGTCCGCCGAAGAGACCGGCCTGACGTTTATCGAAAACGCGATCCTGAAAGCACGCCATGCCGCACAGGTCACCGGCCTGCCCGCGATTGCCGATGATTCCGGTCTGGCGGTTGATTTTCTGGGCGGTGCTCCGAGCATTTACTCTGCCCGCTATTCAGGCGTGGACGCCACCGACCAGCAGAATCTGGAAAAGCTGCTTGTCGCCCTGAAGGATGTGCCAGACGAACAGCGTACCGCGCAGTTCCACTGCGTGCTGGTCTATATGCGTCACGCTGAAGACCCCACACCTGTCGTCTGCCACGGCAGCTGGCCGGGGGTGATTACCCGTGAAGCCGCCGGTAACGGCGGCTTTGGCTACGATCCGATTTTCTTTGTCCCGACTGAGGGCAAAACCGCCGCGGAACTGACCCGCGAAGAGAAAAGCGCGATTTCCCACCGAGGACGCGCCCTGAAACTGTTACTGGAAGCCCTGCGTAATGGCTAATTTGCCGCCTCTGAGTCTTTATATTCATATCCCCTGGTGCGTGCAGAAATGCCCGTACTGCGATTTCAACTCGCATGCGCTGAAAGGTGAAGTGCCGCACGATGATTACGTTGCACATCTGCTGGCCGACCTGGATGCCGATGTACCTTACGCACAGGGACGTGAAGTGAAGACCATTTTTATTGGTGGCGGTACGCCGAGCCTGCTGTCAGGCCCGGCGATGCAGACGCTGCTGGACGGCGTGCGTGCGCGCCTGAATCTGGCAGCGGATGCTGAAATTACGATGGAAGCCAACCCCGGTACCGTTGAGGCCGACCGTTTTGTCGAGTATCAGCGGGCGGGCGTGAACCGGATTTCCATCGGCGTGCAGAGCTTTAGCGAGCCGAAGTTAAAACGACTGGGGCGTATTCACGGCCCGGAAGAGGCGAAGCGGGCGGCAAAGCTGGCTACTGGGCTGGGTCTGCGCAGTTTTAACCTCGACCTGATGCACGGCCTGCCGGATCAGTCGCTGGAAGAGGCGCTGGACGATTTGCGTCAGGCGATTGCCCTGAACCCGCCGCATCTTTCGTGGTATCAGCTGACCATCGAGCCCAATACGCTGTTTGGCTCTCGTCCGCCGGTGCTGCCGGATGACGATGCGCTGTGGGATATCTTCGAGCAGGGCCATCAACTGTTGACCGCCGCAGGCTATCAGCAGTACGAAACGTCGGCCTATGCGAAGCCGGGCTACCAGTGCCAGCACAACCTGAACTACTGGCGCTTTGGCGACTATCTGGGCATTGGCTGCGGCGCGCACGGTAAAGTGACGTTCCCTGACGGGCGTATCCTGCGTACCGCAAAAACGCGCCATCCGCGCGGGTATATGGAAGGTCGTTATCTCGAACGTCAGCACGATGTCGAGGCGGCGGACAAGCCGTTTGAGTTCTTTATGAACCGCTTCCGCCTGCTGGAAGCCGCGCCGCGTAAAGAGTTTGCCCTTTATACCGGGTTGCCGGAAACCGTGATTCGCCCACAAATTGACGAGGCGCTGGCACAGGGGTATCTCACGGAATGTGAGGAATACTGGCAGATCACCGAGCACGGCAAACTGTTCTTAAACTCCCTTCTTGAGCTGTTCCTCGCCGAAGAATCTGAAGGCTGATTCAGGATTTTGCATCCTGTTCTGCCAGCTAAGGGAAAGGCTGGCAGAGTGTGGGGATGGAAAAATCAAAACAACTCCGCAAACAAATGACACCCGAAGAGATACGCCTCTGGTATTTGCTCAGAGGTCGTCGCTTCTTTGGGTATAAGTTTCGCCGTCAGATGCCAATTGGTGCGTATATCGTGGATTTTGCCTGCTTTAAGGCAAAGCTAATTGTTGAGCTGGATGGGGGGCAACATCAGGAAAAAGAGGAGTATGACTCGCATCGTACCGAGTTTTTAAATACCAACGGATGGGAAGTCGTACGGTTCTGGAATAATGAGTTTCGCGTTAACGAAGAGGAAGTGTTGCATATCATTCTTCAACGACTGCAGAGCCTGATGCCCTCACCCTAACCCTCTCCCACAGGGAGAGGGAACGATTACACCCTCTCCCATGGGGAGAGGGCTGGGGTGAGGGGCCCTGCGCGCAGAGGGGCTACTTCAACGTCCCCACCAGCGCCTTCCTGCTATCTTCCAGCGACACCACGCGTTTACACACGTCTTTACCGAACTGCTGGAAATCGGCTTCCTGATTCTTCCACTCGTTCTGAATCGAGGTCTGCAGACCGCCCAGGCTACCCAGCACGCCCTGCAGCGGGTTACCGCCGCCTTTCAGTACCGCTTTGGCGCCCATCTCGTTAATGCTGTCCTGCAGGATGCCGCCCATGGCCTGATTCACCAGCTGCTGGCCGTCAGCACGCACCTGATCAATCGCTTTGTAGTGGAAGGTCAGGCCGTCGGTACGATGCTCGATAATCCGGTTCATCTGCTCTTTCAGCTGTTTGTCGAGCTTCGTCAGGCGGGTGCGCATGTTGCTGCTCTCACCCACCTCTTTGGTAATGATCTTGTCCAGCGCGACGCGGCCTTTTTCAACGCGGGTCAGGGCGCCTTCGTCAATCCACGGCAGCGCAGTACGCAAATCGGCCTGGTAGTCTCTGGCCTGCTCACGCTGCGCGGCGGTCAGGTTGTACTGTTTGCCATTGAACGTGACATCACCCTGCGGCGTGATGACCAGATTGCCGTTCTCACCTTTAACCTGAACGGTTTGCGGACTTAACACCACGTCATCACGCGGGGTGACGCTACATTTATACTCCGCATGGGCGGTGAATCCGGTTGCCATTAAGACAACAGCCAGCAACGTTTTGCGCATCTTTAACACTCCCTCAGACAAAATGGGCCAGCTAATGCTGGCCCCTGACTTCTTTATTAGTCCCACCAAACGTCGAAAAGTTCGCTGACGCGGACATCTTCCAGTTTGTGGTCTTCAAGCCATTTACGTACCAGCGCCTGATGTTCTTCGGTGCATTTACCCACTTCCTGGGTGCAGATAAGACCTTCCCACGCCAGATAGCCGCTACCGTCGAAGGCCAGCTTGTTTGGCTCGATCACCTCGTTGATGAACGCATCAACGTCCTGATCGATCTGCTCAACGCTGGTGCCTTCCGGGAAACGCCAGGCAACGGAGAAGCCCACTTCCTGGAATTCTTCGATGTGCATCTTTTTACGCAGACGACGGCTACGATTCTTTGCCATTATTTCACCCTCTCGAACATTAAGTCCCATACGCCGTGACCAAGACGATGGCCACGCTGTTCAAATTTCGTTACCGGACGCGATTCCGGACGCGGTACATAGTCGTTGCTCTCTGACTGGTTTTTATACCCGTCCAGAGACGACATCACTTCCAGCATATGTTCCGCATACGGTTCCCAGTCGGTCGCCATATGGAAGACACCGCCCAATTTCAGCTTACTTTTTACCAGCTCAGCAAACGGCGCCTGAACGATACGGCGCTTATTATGACGTGCTTTGTGCCACGGGTCAGGGAAAAAGAGCTGAACCATGTTCAAAGAATTGTCAGGAATCATTTTGTGCAGCACTTCTACCGCGTCGTGACACATGACGCGCAGGTTCTCGACCCCCTCTTCGTGGGCGGTGGCCAGACACGCGCCAACGCCTGGGGAATGCACTTCTATGCCGAGGAAGTTCTGCTCCGGGCGGGCTTTCGCCATGGTCACCAGCGAGGTGCCCATACCAAAGCCGATCTCCAGGGTCACTGGCGCATCGCGACCGAACAGGTCGGCAAAGTCGAGCGGCTGCTCGCTGAACTCAACGCCCATCACCGGCCAGTAGTTGTCCAGCGCGTGTTGCTGCCCTTTTGTCAGGCGACCCTGACGGCGGACAAAGCTGCGAATACGGCGCAGCGGGCGACCGTTTTCATCAAATTCCGGTGAAATGACGTCGTTTTTCATAAAAGAGTTGTCTGCTTGTGAGAATGTTCGGGAAACGGGCATTATCCAAAGTTAAGGCTTCTATGCAAGCATGGGAAAGATCCGGTTTACAGCAGATTGACGCTGTGCTGCAATCGGCGTCCCTGATTATACGAATCGATGACCATGCAAGCCTCTCAATTTTCAGCCCAGGTGCTGGACTGGTACGACAAATACGGGCGTAAAACCCTGCCCTGGCAAATTGAAAAAACGCCTTACAAAGTATGGCTCTCCGAAGTGATGTTGCAACAAACGCAGGTTGCCACGGTGATCCCTTACTTTGAGCGTTTTATGGCGCGCTTTCCCACGGTAACCGATCTGGCCAACGCGCCGTTAGATGAGGTGCTGCACCTGTGGACAGGGCTTGGCTATTACGCCCGCGCGCGCAATCTGCACAAAGCCGCACAGCAGGTCGCGACGCGCCACAACGGTAAATTCCCGGAAACCTTCGACGAGGTGGCGGATTTACCCGGTGTCGGACGATCCACCGCGGGTGCCATCCTCTCACTGTCCCTCGGCAAACATTTCCCGATCCTTGACGGTAACGTGAAGCGCGTGCTGGCACGTTGCTATGCGGTTGACGGCTGGCCGGGGAAAAAAGAGGTCGAAAAGCGGCTGTGGGAGATCAGCGAAGCGGTGACCCCGGCAAAGGGCGTGGAGCGGTTTAACCAGGCGATGATGGATCTCGGTGCGATGGTCTGCACGCGCTCGAAACCAAAATGCGAGCTCTGCCCGCTCAATAACCTGTGCGTGGCGTACGCAAACCATTCATGGGCGCAGTATCCCGGTAAAAAGCCGAAGCAGACGCTGCCGGAGCGCACCGGTTACATGCTGTTGATGCAGCACGGGGACGAGGTCTTTCTGGCGCAGCGCCCGCCGAGCGGCCTCTGGGGTGGTCTATACTGCTTCCCACAGTTTGAAGATGAAGCCACGCTCCGGGCCTGGCTTAAACAGCGCGGCATTGCTGCCGATAACCTGACGCAGCAGACCACGTTTCGCCACACTTTCAGCCATTTCCATCTGGATATTGTGCCGATGTGGCTTCCCGTGTCCTCCGTTGCCTCGTGCATGGATGAAGGCACCGCTCTCTGGTATAACTTAGCGCAACCGCCATCAGTCGGGCTGGCGGCTCCCGTGGAGCGCCTGTTACAACAATTACGTGCCGGTGCAATGGTTTAGCATCGGCTAAAAAAGAGGAATGAGTATGGCCAGAACCATTTTTTGTACTTTCCTGCAGCGCGACGCTGAAGGCCAGGACTTCCAGCTCTATCCGGGCGAACTGGGTAAGCGCATTTATAACGAGATCTCCAAAGAAGCCTGGGGACAGTGGCAGAAAAAACAGACCATGCTGATTAACGAGAAAAAACTCAGCATGATGAACCCGGAACACCGCAAGCTGCTGGAGCAGGAGATGGTGAACTTCCTGTTCGAAGGTAAAGACGTCCACATCGAAGGTTATACGCCGCCGGAAAAATAACAGCGCGCGGGGGAAACCCCGCCGTTCAAGCAAACACAACACGCACTCCCGGAATGATGAAAAAAATTTTAGCGCTAGCCCTTGTTGCGCCGTTGCTTGTCTCGTGTTCATCCAAAAAAGGCGATGAATACAATGAAGCCTGGGTTAAGGACACCAACGGTTTTGATATTTTGATGGGGCAGTTTGCCCACAACATCGAGAACATATGGGGATTTAACGAAGTTCTTATCGCCGGACCTAAGGATTACGTTAAGTACACCGACGCCTACCAGACCCGTAGCCACATCAACTTCGATGACGGTACGATCACGGTTGAAACCATCGCGGGAACTGACCCTGCGGCGCATTTACGGCAGGCCATTATCAAAACCCTGCTGATGGGCGACGATCCGGGTTCAATCGATCTCTACTCCGACGCTGACGACATTACCATTTCTAAAGAGCCGTTCCTGTACGGTCAGGTCGTGGACCAGACCGGTCAGCCAATCCGCTGGGAAGGCCGCGCCACGAAATTCGCCGACTATCTGCTGCAAACGCGTCTGAAAAGCCGCACCAACGGCCTGAAAGTGATTTATAGCGTCACAATTAACCTGGTGCCGAACCACCTCGACAAGCGTGCGCATAAGTATCTGGGCATGGTGCGTCAGGCGTCACGTAAATATGGCGTGGATGAGTCGCTGATCCTGGCGATCATGCAGACCGAATCGTCCTTTAACCCGTACGCCGTGAGCCGTTCCGACGCGCTGGGGCTGATGCAGGTTGTCCAGCACAGCGCCGGTAAAGACGTGTTCCGCGCACAGGGGAAATCCGGCACGCCGAGCCGTAGCTATCTGTTTGACCCGCAAAGCAACATTGATACCGGTACGGCCTATCTGGCGATGCTGAATAATGTCTATCTGGGCGGGATTGATAACCCAACCTCACGTCGTTATGCGGTCATTACCGCGTACAACGGCGGTGCAGGCAGCGTGCTGCGTGTCTTCTCGAATGACAAAGTGCAGGCCGCAAATATCATCAACAGCATGGCGCCGGGGGATGTCTACGCCACCCTCACCACCCGCCATCCGTCTGCGGAATCCCGTCGTTATCTGTATAAGGTGAATACGGCGCAGAAGAACTATCGTCGCCGCTAGAAAATAACACCCCTCACCCTGCCCTCTCCCAAAGGGAGAGGGTATTCAAGTTCCCTCTCCCTTTGGGAGAGGGTTAGGGTGAGGGGGCATCAGGCCGCACCTACCCCATCTCACCCCACCCATACGAAAATGTTATTTGCATCACAATCCAAACTGCAAATTAATGTGGATTGCATTTTTTTGCGGGAGGTAACAAAACATATCGTTGCCAACTGATAGAATTGCATCAAATAACAACCCTGAATGTTCCTATAACAACATATCTCCCGCTCACTTGTGAGGAAAGTAACATGAACCTTAAGCTGCAGCTTAAAATATTGTCGTTTCTGCAGTTCTGCCTGTGGGGTAGCTGGCTGACTACACTCGGCTCCTATATGTTTGTGACGCTCAAGTTCGATGGTGCGTCAATCGGTGCCGTCTACAGCTCGCTGGGTATCGCGGCGGTCTTTATGCCAACGCTGCTGGGGATCGTGGCGGATAAATGGTTGAGTGCGAAATGGCTGTACATGCTTTGCCACCTGGTGGGCGCGGGCACGCTGTTTATGGCAGCCCAGGTCACCACGCCGGGGGCGATGTTTATGGTGATCCTGCTTAACTCGCTGGCCTACATGCCAACGCTTGGGCTGATCAACACCATCTCCTACTACCGCCTGAAATCCGCCGATATGGATATCGTGACCGACTTCCCGCCTATCCGTATCTGGGGCACCATCGGTTTTATTATGGCAATGTGGGGCGTGAGCTTCGCGGGCTTTGAACTGAGCCATATGCAGCTCTACATCGGTGCGGCGCTCTCCGTGGTGCTGGCACTGTTTACCCTGACGCTGCCGCATATTCCGGTATCTAACCAGCAGAAAAACCAGAGCTGGAGCACCATGCTTGGCCTGGACGCCTTCGCGCTGTTTAAAAACAAACGCATGGCGATCTTCTTTATCTTCTCCATGCTGCTGGGCGCGGAACTACAAATCACCAACATGTTCGGCAATACCTTCCTGCACAGCTTCGATAATAACCCGCTGTTCTCAGGCAGCTTTATCGTTGAGCATGCGTCGGTAATGATGTCCATCTCGCAGATCTCTGAGACGCTGTTCATCCTGACCATCCCGTTCTTCCTGAGCCGCTACGGCATCAAGAACGTCATGCTGATCAGTATTGCCGCGTGGATGCTGCGCTTCGGCCTGTTCGCCTACGGTGATCCAAGCCCGTTCGGCACCGTGCTGCTGGTTCTGTCGATGATTGTTTACGGCTGCGCCTTCGACTTCTTCAACATCTCCGGTTCGGTGTTTGTGGAAAAAGAGGTGAAACCTGAAATCCGCGCCAGCGCACAGGGTATGTTCCTGATGATGACCAACGGCTTCGGCTGTATCCTGGGCGGTGTGGTGAGCGGTAAAGTGGTTGAGATGTATACCACCAACGGCATTACCGACTGGCAGCCAGTGTGGCTTATCTTCGCCGCATACTCGCTGGTGCTGTTCTTCGCGTTTATCGTGCTGTTCCAGTACAAGCATGTACGCGAACCGCACGGCGCACAGCCAGTCGCGCATTGATTATTGTGCCGGGTAGGCGAAGCCGCCACCCGGCTATTTTATTGCAGCAAGCACCCACCCCACCGACAGCAAATCCGCGCTGCCGCCCGGGCTCAGGTTGCGTTCAATTAATGCGTTATCCATTCTACGCAACGCTTCACCATCCCAGCCGTCAGCCAGCAGTTCCCGCGCATAGTCCTGAACGTAGCCCAGCCCCTCAATGCCGCCGCGCGACACCAGATTGCTGTCCTGATTGATTGCCATCAGGCGTAACAGCAGGCCGTGAAGTGAATGTCCGTTCCACTGCCCCAGCGCTTTACGCACCGTCGCAAAACCACTCTCCGCCTCGCCGCGCGCGCCGGTTAAGCCGTACTGCCGGAACTGCCGCTCCCCCGCCGTCGCCTGCCCGCTGCGTTCGGCCAGCTCCCGCGAAACCAGCCCGTGGCAGATGTTACTCACCTCACAACAGAGGCTTTCTGCGGAGATATTTTTCACACGCCCGGCGGCGAAGCAGAGTAAACCAAGGGCAAAAATGCCCCCTTTGTGCGTGTTCACCCCGTTCGTCGCGGCATACATCGCCTGCTCACAGGCCATCCCCATCGGGCGGAGGAGCCGTAACTGTTCGCCTGCGGGTTTATCGGCATGCGTGTTACCCAACTCAGCAAAGCGCGAAAACCACGGCGTAATCGCCATAATGCTGCGGACAAACAGCGCGTGATCCATATCGCGATGGGAGCCGTTATTGAGCCTGTCCACCAGCCCCGGTTTCGGTGTCAGCGCCAGCTCCTGCCACAGCGCCTCTGCGGCAAGCGCGGGGACGTTAAGCGGGCGCGGTTTAGTCGCGAGCAAACCAGTCATCGATCATCTTCTCCACGCGCGCCACCACCTGCTCCACAGGATGTTTGCGCGAACGGGAACAGGCGTGGGCCGGTTCATCACAAATCAGGCAGCGTCTGAGATAGGAGCCCAGCGACTGACGTCCAACCTGGCCGTTTTCAGGGCAAATCACATCCAGATCCCACAGCCTGCCAAGCGGGTGCGTCTGCTCCAGCTCCGCACAGTGGGCTTTGATTTCTGCCGCGGGATGGGCCACACACCACAGCGCTTCGGGCCCGGTCGGGAGCCACAGCACCTGGCGGTCCAGCACCTGCCAACGGTTTTCCCACAATAGCTGGTCGCACATTTGTAACGCCACGCCCATGGTGTTGCGATAGCGCAGGCTCTCTTTGATCTCCCCGGGTGTTACCAGCGTGAGGGAGATCACCGGTTGTTGATAGTGCGTAAGCCAGTCAGCCTGACGGGCTGCGCGGCGCTCTTTCGCCGCCAGCAGCGCGTCCAGGCTGACACCCGCCCGCACGGGTGTCGCAATGGTCATATTCACTCCTTTACCTGTCGAACGGTGTCGATCACGCTGCCGTCGCGGTAGCGGATCACCCCGACAATTTTGTCTGTGAACTCAATTGGTTTCGGTACGCCTGTCAGCGAAATTGCCCGCTCATAGAGGGCGTTGATATCCACAACCTTCAGCCCTGCTTCCATGAGGCGTTCGCGGATCTCCGGGCGCGCCGGGTTGACCGCAATGCCGTGATCGGTGACCAGCACGTCGATGCTTTCGCCCGGCGTAAGGCGTGTGGTAACGCGTTTCACCACCGTCGGAATGCGGCTGCGCAGCAGCGGCGCAACGACGATGGTCAGGTTCGCCGCGGCGGCCACGTCGCAGTGCCCGCCGGACGCGCCGCGCATCACGCCATCGGAGCCGGTAATGACGTTAACGTTGAAATCGACGTCAATCTCCAGCGCGCTGAGGATCACTACGTCGAGCTGGTCGCAGCTTGCCGCCTTACTGCCGGGGTTGGCGTAGACGTTAGTGGAGATCTCCACGTGGTTCGGGTTGCGCGCCAGCGAGGCCGCCGCCTGGCCGTCGAAGCACTGGGTATCGAGCAGCTTTTCAATCAGCCCCTTCTCGTGCAGATCCACCAGGCTGCCGGTGATGCCACCCAGCGCAAAGCGTGCCTTCACGCCGCTGCGCTCCATCTTCTCTTCCATAAAGCGGGTGCAGGCGGTGGCCGCCGCGCCAGAGCCGGTCTGCATCGAGAAGCCCGGTTTAAAATAGCCGGAGTGCTCAATCACATCCGCCGCATAGCGGGCAATCATCAGCTCGCGCGGATTGCTGGTGACGCGCGCCGCGCCGACGCTGATTTTTGCCGGATCGCCCACGCTCTCCACCTGCACGATGTAGTCCACCTGATCCTGTACCAGGCTGGCAGGCATATTGGGGAACGGCACCAGCGCTTCCGTCAACAACACCACCTTGCGGGCAAAATGGGCGTCCACCATCGCGTAGCCCAGCGAGCCGCAGCACGATTTCCCGTGCGTGCCGTTGGCGTTACCAAACTCATCGCTGCACGGCACGCCAAGAAACGCCACGTCAATGTTCAGCTCACCGTCCTGCAGCAGCTTTACGCGCCCGCCGTGAGAGTGAATTTGTACCGGCTCGTTCATCAGCCCGTGGGAGATGGCATCCGCCAGCTTGCCACGCATGCCGGAGGTGTAGATCCGGGCGATCACCCCGCTTGCTATATGCTCGATCAGCGCGTCGTTGCAGGTCATCAGCGAGCTGGAGGCGAGGGTCAGGTTTTTGAAGCCCATCCGCGCCAGCAGCGCCACGACGGTGTTGATCACCCGGTCGCCTTCACGAAACGCGTGGTGGAAGGAGATGGTCATTCCGTCCTTCAGGCCGCTACGCCTCACCGCCTCTTCAATGGAGGCGCAGAGTTTGCGGCTGTGTTTCGCGTCGCTGTCCGCCAGCCACGGCGTGGCGCTGTGGGCGGTATCAAACGGTTTTAACTCCCGCAGATGGGGAAAATTCACATGGAGAAGTTCTGTCTGGTTCATTGTGTCATCCTTACCGACGCACGCCGGAAGCCGCCGCGCGTTCGAGCACCACCTGCGCGTGGTTAATAATCGGTGCATCCACCATCTTGCCGTTGAGCGACACCACGCCAAGGCCGTTACGTTCGCCCTCTTCTGCCGCTTCAATCACCCGAAGGGCGTGATCCACCTCTTCCTGGGTCGGCGCGTAGGCGTTATGCAGCAGGTCTATCTGGCGCGGGTTGATCAGCGATTTGCCGTTAAAGCCCATCTTGCGGATCAGATCGACCTCGCGCAGGAATCCGGCCTCATCGTTAACGTCTGACCACACCACGTCGAAGGCGTCGATGCCTGCCGCGCGGGCGGCGTGCAGCACGGCGCAGCGGGCGTAGAACAACTCGGTGCCGTCGCCGCGCTCGGTCTGCATGTCCATCACGTAGTCAAAGGCGGCCAGTGCAATACCAATCAAGCGCGGCGAGCTGCGGGCAATCGCCACGGCGTTGATAACGCCAATGGCCGATTCAATCGCCGCCATCACGCGGGTGGAACCAACCTCGCGCCCGCACTCCTGCTCGATACGCTCAAGGTGGCCTTCCAGCTCGTAGATGTCGTCCGGGGTGTCGGTTTTCGGCAGGCGGATCACGTCCACGCCGGCACACACGGCGGCTTCCAGATCCAGCAAGCCAAACGGCGTGCTCAGCGGGTTTATGCGCACCACGGTTTCGATGTCCTGATACATCGGGTGCTGCAGGGCGTGGAACACCAGCATTCGCGCGGTGTCTTTCTCGCGCAGAGCAACGGCATCTTCAAGGTCAAACATGATGGAGTCTGGACGGTAGATAAACGCGGTTGAAAGCATGGCGGCGTTGGCGCCCGGCAGGAACAACATACTGCGGCGGAGTTTGCTCATTTCAGCGCCCCCCAGTTAATGGCCTGTTCATCGGCAGCACGCAGAAGCGCACTTTGCAGGCGGGCGCGGATCACACAGTCCAGCGCCCCTTTGTCTTCAATAATGATAAGTCCCTGGTGCACGTTCATGGCGCGCAATGTCTCGTTGACCACCTGGCGAATTTGCTCGCCAAACTGCTTAATCACTTCACTGTGGATGACTATCTCCAGCTCGCCGTGAGCGGGAGCAATTTTCACCATCAGGTCGCTGGACTCCTGCGTTCCGGCCAGCGCCTCCCTTACAATTTTCATGATAAATTCCTGGTAGTTAAGCGACTTCGGCACTCGCACGGTAGTGTGTTTCGAGGTGCGCGAAGGTGGAGTCCGGGACAATCTCCCGGATCCGGGAAAACTGCTGAGTCTTGAGCAAGCGGCGCACTTCGGACGCTGAAATGGCATTGCCGGTGGCCTTGATGCGCGGCATTTCCACCACCTCAATCTGCGGGCTCAGCAAGGCGTGCAGCGTCTGGTTGTACTGACGGGTGATATCGCAAAACGGCTCGGAGCCGATAAAACGATGGGTAATGCCCAGCGCCGGTGCGATAAAGTCGCGGAAGATCAGCACGTCGATTTCGCTCCACGCCTGCTGCACTTTGCCGGTCTCTTTCAAAAAGTAGGCCGGGAAGGTGGCGCGGGAGATGATGTACTGTGAGCCTTCGTGCACGGTCACATTTGGCAGATGCGCGACGCCCGCACGCACCATTCCGAGGCGCGCGCTGAACGGAAAGAACGAGGCATCTTCACGCACCACAAACAGGTGCAGGGCATCACACTGCTTCGCCGCCTGCTCCACCAGATGACGGTGGCCGAGGGTGAACGGGTTGGCGTTCATCACTATCGCGCCAGTCTTCTCCCCGCCCTTGCGCATCCTGCCCAGGGAACGGCAGTAACGCTCGATCCCCTGCGGGGTGTTCTCCATCAGCACGGCGTTGTTGCCGCTCTGGGCAATGGGCCAGAAGCCGCTGCGCGCAAAGCGCTCCTTATTGCACGGTCGCGTGCAGAGGAAGAGGTGAAAATGACCGCGCTCCAGCGCCGCATTCTGCACCTCCGCCAGCAAGCGCGCGCTGAGGTTCTCGCCGCGAAGCTGCTCGTTCACGGCCACACACTTGATGACGTTGGCGGCAAGACCGGCGCAACCCACCAGTTGCGCGCCGGACCAGGCTTCGACAAACAGCGTGATGTCGTTGTCCAGGCCAAGGCCGCTGTCTGCCAGCAGGTAACGGATCTGGCTTAAGCGTTCCGGGTGTTTCGCCACCAGCGTGTGGCGAAAATCGATGGGTTGACTGTTCATGCCGCCTTTCTCAGTGTGCCGCCGCAAGCCCGGTGGCTGGCGCTTCCACAATCACGTTGCTCAGATGACCGATATGCTCGATCTCCACTTCAATGCGATCCCCCTCTTTCATAAACAGCGGCGGATTACGCTTTTTACCCACCCCGCCCGGGGAGCCGGTGATGATCACATCGCCCGGACTTAAGCGGGTAAAGGTGCTGATGTACTCGATCAGCTCCGCAACCTTGTGGATCATGCTGCTGGTGTTATCTTCCTGCACCATGCGGCCGTTCAGCCAGGTACGGATCGCCAGCCTGTGCGGGTCCGGGATCTCATCGGCCGTTGCCATCCACGGGCCAAACGCGCCGGTCTGACGCCAGTTCTTACCGGCAGTAAACCAGGTGTGCTGCCAGTCGCGGGCGGAGCCGTCCATGTAGCAGCTGTAGCCCGCCACGTGGCGCAGCGCCTCGTCACGGCTGATGTTTTCCCCGCCCTTGCCGATGATCACCGCCAGCTCGCCTTCGTAGTCGAATTCGCTGGAGTGACGCGGCTTCAGCACCGGCTCGTTGTGGCCGGTCTGCGAATCCGGGAAGCGCACGAACAGCGTCGGTGCCGGGTTGTGCTGGTCAAACTCCTTGCGCTTGTCGGCGTAGTTCATGCCGACGCAGAGGATTTTTTCCGGCTGCTCAATCACCGGTAAGAAGGTGATGGCGCTCATCGGCACGTCCACGGCATCGTTCAGGTAACGGGTGGCCTGCGCCAGCCCGTTGCCCTGCAGCAGCGCTTTGAGGTCGCTGTAGCGGTCGCCGAGACGGCGACCTAAATCAATCACACCTTCGGCCTGGACGATGCCGTAGCTGCGTTTTCCCTGGTATAAAAAGCTTGCGAGTTTCATTGTTCTTTCCTGAAAACTTAAACGAGGAAGTTGCCCAGAATCAGCAGTGAGATAGAGACGTTAATCGCGCCGCCGATACGGGTAGCAATCTGGGCGAAGGGCATCAGGCTCATACGGTTGCCTGCGGTCAGGATCGCCACGTCACCGGTACCGCCCTGGCCACTCTGGCAGCAGGAGACGATGGCGACATCAATCGGGTGCATACCAATCTTTTTGCCGACGAAGAAGCCGGTCGCCACCAGTGAAGAGACGGTACTGATAATCACCAGCAGGTTAGTCAGCGTGAAGGCCGCGACCAGTTCATGCCATGGGGTGATCGCCACACCGACCGCGAAGAGGATGGGATAGGTCACCGAGGTCTGGAAGAATTTGTACACCACCTGAGAGCCTTCCAGCAGACGCGGAGAGGCACCGTTGCAGAGCTTCACCAGCACCGCCATAAACAGCATGCCAACCGGAGCAGGCAGACCAATCAGCTTGTGGCCGAGCATGCCCAGCATGTAGAGCAGCACCGCCAGCAACGCACCGGAGGCGATGGTGGTGACGTCCGCTTTGCCAGAGAACGCCGGTTGAGAAACGGTGGCATCGGCATTCGCGCGGTTCGGCATCAGCTGACCTTCACCGGTCAGGTGTGGATAACGCTTGCCCAGCTGGTTCAGACAGCCGGAGATGATGATAGCGGTCAGCCCGCCGAGCATGACCATCGGCAGCACGCGACCGAGCGCCACGCCCTGATCCATGTGCAGCAGGGTGGCGTAGCCGATGGAGAGCGGGATAGCCCCTTCGCCCACGCCGCCTGCCATAATCGGCAGAATGATAAAGAAGAAGATCTGGAACGGCTCAAGACCCAGCGCCAGACCCACGCCCATCCCCACCAGCATGCCGACGATCTCGCCGCACAGCATCGGGAAGAAGATGCGCAGGAAGCCCTGAATCAGCACGGTGCGGTTCATGCTCATGATGCTGCCGACAATAATGCAGCAGATGTAGAGATAAAGAATGTTGGTGGATTTATAGAACTTAGTGGTGGATTCCACTACCACATCCGGCAACAGGCCGTAATAGACCAGCGCGGAGGGGATAAAGGTGGCGCAAATCGCCGCCGCGCCGAGCTTGCCGACAATCGGCAGGCGTTTGCCGAACTCACCGCAGGCAAAGCCGAAGAACGCCAGCGTCGCCACCATCACCACGATATCGCTTGGCAGTTTTCCGCCCAGACAATCAATGGCAATCAGCGCGCCCGCCAGGACAAACAGCGGCAGAGGAATAATCCCGATTTTCCAGGTATCCATAATATGCCACCAGCGCTCTTTGAGCGATGGCCGCTGAATATCAATCGGGTCGTGGGTAACAGAGAAAGAATCGTCAGTTGTGCTCATAATAAGCCCCTTAGTTATTTTGTGCGTTCAGCTTAGAGTCACAAAGGCTTACTTTATGTGAGGAATGGCATATTAAAAGCGAAGTTTTAATGGCGACTATGGTTTTAATGGTTTCTTTTATTTAATGTGATTTGCCCCTTATTTATTGCCGTGGTTTTTATGGTTTCTTTTCTAAACCGAACAAACAAATAACATTTACACGGTGGTGTTTAAGGGAAAACCCTTTCAGATAATTCTTTTGCAGGCCTTGCTGTGCAAGGGATCACAAGTTTTCGGCAAAGCGGGTATCCACGCGAAAAAAGATGATATATTGACAAACCTCGTTGATACCACGCGTGATTGTTATGAAAGTATCGTTTCAGATTAAGCTGTTTGTTTCGCTGGTTGTCTTTTTCTCAGTGCTTTTTGCTTTGCTGGGCGGATATTATTATGTCGACGTTAGCCGACAGCTTTATCAGGAAATGAGCGCACGCGCAAAAATACAGGCGGAAGAGATCGCCCTTATTCCGTCATTACGAAAAGAGGTCGAACAAAAAGATATCAACGCCATTCACGATTTTATGCAGAAAATAGCCACCCACAGTGATGCCAGTTTTATTGTGATTGGCGATAACAAAGGGCTGCATCTGTTTCATTCCGTTTTTGCCGACAGAGTGGGCCATACGCTGGTCGGCGGAGATAACGAAGAGGTCCTGCGAGGTAAAAGCACCACCACCATCCGCAAGGGAGGATTAGGCATTTCACTGCGCAGCAAAGCGCCCATTTTTAACGATGCCGGTCAGGTGGTAGGGATTGTCTCAGTAGGCTATCTCACCAGCTATCTTGAAACCATCACCGTCAGTAAAGTGGTTAACATCCTGATCGCCGCCGTACTGTTACTGCTTGCCCTCTTTATCTTCTCCTGGTTCTTTACCCGCAGTATCAAGAAGCAGATTTTCTCCCTGGAGCCGCGAGAGATTGGTCTGCTGGTGCGCCAGCAGAAGGCGATGATGGAGTCCATTTATGAAGGGGTGATCGCCATAGACGATGAACGGCGAATAGAAGTGATTAACCAGGCGGCACGCAAACTGCTGGGCCTGAGCCAGCCGGCCCGGGAACTGCGCGGACAGCTGATAAGCGAGGTAATCGATCCTGTTCCGTTCTTCGAAACACAAACGATGCTCGCCAAAGATACCCATGACGAGATTTGCCGCTTTAACGATCTCACGGTGATCGCCAGCCGGGTGCGCATCATGCTGGAGAACTCTCTGCAGGGCTGGGTGATCACCTTCCGCGATCGCAACGAGATCGACTCGCTCAGCGCCCAGCTTAGCCAGGTCAAACGCTATGTTGATAACCTGCGCATTATGCGTCACGAGCAGCTAAACCGGATGACCACTCTCTCCGGCCTGCTGCATATGGGCCGCTACGAGGAGGCGATTGGCTACATTCAGGCGCAGTCGGAACACGCTCAGGAGCTGCTGGACTTTATCTCTTCGCGCTTCAGCTCCCCGACCCTGTGCGGCCTGCTGCTGGGAAAAGCCGCGCGGGCGCGGGAGAAAGGCGTCGAGCTGAACTTTGACCCGACCTGTCGGCTGGACAGACCGTTCCTCACGCTGCCTGAAGAGGCGCTGATTTCTATCATTGGCAACCTGCTGGATAACGCCATTGAAGCGACCCAGCGCTCGCCGCTTCCGCATGCTCCTGTGGAAGTGCTGATAAAACTGAGCGAACAAGAACTCATCATCGAAGTGGCCGATCAGGGCGTGGGCATTAAACCGGAGATCCGTGACAGGATATTTGAGCGCGGCATCACCACCAAAACGCGCGGCGATCACGGCATTGGTTTGTATCTGATCGAAAGCTATGTCACACAGGCTGGCGGTGCAATTGAGGTTGCCGATAACACGCCGCGGGGGGCGATTTTCTCACTGTTTATCCCCGCCACGGGAACCGCCCGGCATCCCGCACAGGAACAGGAAGATACCGATTATGCAACATGAACTTATCGACGTACTGATAGTTGAAGACGAGAACGAACTGGCGCAACTGCACGCAGAGCTGATCGGCAAACATCCGCGTCTTAGACTGGTGGGGATTGCCTCGTCGCTGGCGCAAGCGCAGGTTGAGCTTGAAAGTAAACAGCCGCAGCTGATGTTGCTGGATAACTACCTGCCGGACGGGAAAGGCATCACCCTTATCAGTAACCCGATGCTCGCCCGCGCCAACTGTTCGGTGATTTTCATCACCGCCGCCAGCGATATGGACACCTGCAGCCAGGCCATTCGTAACGGGGCGTTTGATTACATCCTGAAGCCGGTTTCCTGGAAGCGGCTCAGCCAGTCGCTGGAGCGTTTTGTGCAGTTTGCTGAGCAACAGCGGGTCTGGAAGATTGTCGACCAGCAGAACGTCGATTCTTTATACCAGCTACAGGCGAAAAACTACCGCCAGGACAACGGCAGCAAAGGTATTGAGGAAAATACACTGGCGCGGGTGCAGGCGCTGTTTAACGACAAGGCGACGCACTGTTTTACGGTGGATGAGGTGGTGAGTGAAACGGGGCTGAGTAAAACCACCACCCGGCGCTATCTGGAGCACTGCGTGGAGGCAGGTTTTCTGACGGTGGAGATGCTGTACGGCAAGATTGGGCATCCGCGGAGGATGTACAAGCGTAGTGCGGTTTGAAGAAAAGTTCCCTCTCCCTGTGGGAGAGGGTTAGGGTGAGGGCAACAGCCCGCACTATCTCAATACATACCCATAAAGCCGCTTAATCCCGTCGGCATCCTTTTCGCTGTAAACGCCCTGCAGCTCCGGCGAGAAGCCCGGCAGCAGGTTAATCCCCTCTTCCAGCGCCAGGAAGTAACGCTGCACCGCCCCGCCCCAGACTTCTCCCGGCACCACGCACAGTACGCCAGGCGGATACGGCAGCGCGCCTTCGGCGGCAATGCGCCCTTGCGCATCACGGATGCGCACCAGCTCTACGTTCCCGCGAATGTACGCCTGATTGGCATCCTGCGGATTCATCACTACCGCAGGCAGGCTCTCCTTGCGGAACATCGCTTTCTGCAGATCTTTCACATCAAAACTGACGTAGAGATCGTGCATCTCCTGACACAGCTGGCGGAGTGTGTAATCCCGGTAGCGTACCGGGTATTTCTGATAGATGGTCGGCAACACGTCCGCCAGCGGCGTATCGTCTTCAATATGCTGTTCAAACTGGCCAAGCATCGCCACCAGCTGCGCCAGCTTCTCGCTGCTTTCGGCAGGCGTCAGCAGGAAGAGGATCGAGTTGAGATCGCACTTCTCCGGCACGATGCCATTTTCCCGCAGATAGTGCGCAAGGATGGTCGCCGGAATACCGAAATCAGTATATTCCCCGGTTTCAGCATCGATGCCCGGCGTGGTCAGCAGTAGCTTGCACGGATCGACAAAGTACTGATCGCGGGCATAGCCCTCAAATCCGTGCCATTTGGCCCCCGGCTCAAAGCTGAAGAAGCGACGTTCGCTGGCGATGACCTGAGTTGGATGATCCTGCCACGGACGGCCTGCCACCACTGGCGGAATAAACGGTTTGATCATATGGCAATTTGCAATGATCGCCTTACGCGCTTCAATCCCCAGCTCGACGCACTCCGCCCACAGCCTGCGTCCGCTCTCCCCTTCGTGAATTTTTGCGTTCACATCCAGTGCCGCAAACAGGGGATAAAACGGGCTGGTGGAGGCGTGCAGCATAAATGCGTTGTTCAGGCGTTTGTGCGGACAGAAACGCGCCTGACCCCGGATGTGGTTATCCTTTTTATGGATCTGCGAGGTTTGCGAGAACCCGGCCTGCTGCTTATGCACCGACTGGGTCACGAAAATGCCCGGATCGTTCTCGTTCAGCTCCAGCAACAGCGGGGAGGTTTCCGCCATCATCGGAATAAATTGCTCGTAGCCCACCCACGCAGAGTCAAAGAGGATGTAATCGCACAGATGGCCGATCTTGTCGATCACCTGACGGGCGTTGTAGATCGTGCCATCGTAAGTACCAAGCTGGATCACTGCCAGGCGGAACGGGCGGGTCTCGTCTGCCTTCTCCGGCGCAACGTCGCGGATCAGATTGCGCAGGTACGCGTCGTCAAAGCAGTGTTCGTCAATCCCACCGATAAAGCCAAACGGGTTACGCGCCGCTTCCAGATACACCGGCGTCGCGCCCGCCTGAATCAGGGCCCCGTGATGGTTGGATTTGTGGTTATTGCGATCAAACAGCACCAGATCGCCACGGGTCAGCAGCGCATTGGTCACCACCTTGTTGGCCGCCGACGTACCGTTCAGCACGAAGTAGGTTTTATCCGCGTTGAACACTTTCGCGGCGAACTTTTGCGCATGCTTGGCGGAACCTTCGTGGATCAGCAGATCGCCGAGCTTCACGTCGGCATTGCACATATCGGCGCGAAAAACGTTCTCACCAAAGAAGTCATAGAACTGTCGTCCCGCCGGGTGTTTTTTGAAAAACGCCCCGTGCTGGTGGCCCGGACAGGCAAAAGTGCTGTTGCCCATTGCAACATACTGGCTCAGGGTGTCGAAAAACGGCGGTAACAGGTTCTCTTCGTAACGGCTGGCGGCAGATTCCAGTTCCAGGAACTCCTGCGCTTTACCCGAGATGACAGCCGTGGCGCCATCGGGCACGTCCGTCGGCTCTTGCGAGAATAAATAGACCGGTAAATGAAAGCCCGTGCGTTTCAGCAACGCAAGAATGCCACTGCGACTCTCCGCGAGCGTAATGACGACTGCCGCCACATCGGTAAAATCAGTGTTATCCAGCGTCACCTTTTCGCGATGCGTGGACACAGTGGAAACCAGCTCACGGCTGACGGCGATTTTCATGGTTTTCATAGGCGCTATATACCCTCACCGAACGGTGAGACAGGGAGGAGAAAATTCGCGCAATAATGTCACCTTTTATTTTGAGGTGCAAGAAGGAATCAGTATGCACTTCACCACCCAAAGCTAAGCGTAAAAAAGCGCTGGCGTGTCATAATCATGCAATACCTATGATTAAGTAACAGGAGTTTTCCGTGGTTATCGGGCCATTTATCAACGCGAGTGCCGTATTGCTGGGCGGCGTACTCGGTGCAGTGTTAAGTCAGCGATTACCGGAGCGTATTCGCGTCTCTATGCCCTCCATTTTTGGCCTGGCCTCCCTCGGGATTGGCATTCTGCTGGTGATAAAATGCGCCAACCTGCCGGTTATGGTGTTGGCCACTCTGCTCGGGGCGCTAATTGGTGAGTTTTGTTATCTGGAAAAGGGGATTAACAACGCGGTCAGCAAAGCGAAAAACCTGATAGCCCGTCCGGGCAAAGCCAAACACGGCACCCATGAGACGTTTATTCAAAACTACGTTGCCATCATTATTCTCTTTTGCGCCAGCGGCACCGGGATTTTCGGTTCGATGCAGGAAGGGATGACCGGCGACCCCAGCATTTTAATCGCGAAGGCGTTTCTCGATTTCTTCACCGCTACGATTTTTGCCACCACGCTCGGTATCGCGGTGGCCGCGATTTGTGTACCAATGCTGCTGATTCAGCTGGCGCTCGCCACCTGCGCCACCCTGATCCTTCCGCTGACTACGCCCGCGATGATGGCGGATTTTACCGCCGTTGGCGGTCTGCTCCTGCTGGCAACAGGGCTGCGCATCTGCGGGATCAAGATGTTCGCGGTGGTGAATATGCTGCCCGCCCTGCTGCTCGCCATGCCGCTTTCCGCGCTGTGGACCCACTTTTTCGCTTAAGATTGCGACGAACTGGTGAGAGATTGTGCATCCTGTAACGAAAACAACATTTTTCGTTGACGGCGGAGAGTGAATCGGGTTTAATGCGCCCCGTTGCCCGGATAGCTCAGTCGGTAGAGCAGGGGATTGAAAATCCCCGTGTCCTTGGTTCGATTCCGAGTCCGGGCACCACTCATTTTAAACCCTCGCTTAGGCGGGGGTTTTTGCTTTCTGAGTCAGCAAAGTAGCTACCGCCCTTTTCTTTCCTCCATCCCCCGCTTCCCTGTGGTACGCAATTGGCGTGTTTACCGTCACATAGAAACAGAAAAACCTGACCTTCACCGATCTGTTCAAGTATTGTAAAGCACATATCAACCCCACAAAGCCCGACAGAATGGCGTCACGTATGCGTGAAGTGACTTCTGCTTCAGACCACGTAACCACATTGCTACTATATGGTGCGTTGGTACGCATGGCTGTCATGGGGAGTCGTTTATCAGTTTAAGCAGTGGCCGGTAAAGCAATGGAGAGAAATTACAATGGATGCAGCATTACTTAACATGATGCACTCAGGTGGAAGAAATAAAGCCTGGGCGGAAACTATGGTGAATATGGAAGCCAGGAAGCTGGTAAATACAGCCAACACTATATCGGCTTTTCATCTCAGCGATAGTCTGACTCGAATGAAGTTTATTCAGGAAATTCGTGACCTCATAGAACAACAGTTTACATTAGCTCGTCGGGCTAAATCAGATGAAGAATGCATGGAATGCGTTAAAGTTCTGAGAGAAGAAAACTGTAACCTCCTGGAACAAGCTCGTTTATTACGAACGAGGGCAGCCAAACTTTACGCTAAAGTCGAGTTCATCCGAGAGAATAACAAAATTGTTGGATATGTGATCTCGGCAGTTAGTGTTGTGCTGGCCGGTGCTGAAATAGCTGCGGGGCTTACCCTCATTGGCACTATGACCCCTCTCGGGGTTCTTGCTGGTGCGATACTGGTTACTGACGGGGCAAACAGCATCAGTAAAGAAGTGGCTCGCTACGCAACTCACAACACTACCAGTGAAGGGCTGGTCGCGAATGCCGCGATGTCTACAGCTGAGTTTATGGGCTTTAGTCGTGAGAATGGGTTAGGCGTCTACAAATCAATCTCACTGGCCGCTAATGCGTACACCATTTTTGGCTTGTTACGGCGACCTGGTACCTGGCGACTGTTTCGATATCTGCCTGCTGACTATTACCGAAAGGTAAGCACACTGAGCCGCCCGCAGCTAACAATGAAAATAGCGGGTTATGGCGTGAAAGCTAAGATTGTTTTTGATCTGTTGTCCGTCAGCGATCCGTCCCAGAATTAGTCTGCATTTTACGATAACGCCAGGATTTGTAGCCAAGTTTTGCTGGCGTTATATACCAGATAAAAGGTAGTACAATCAATAACGTGAGCGCAAGTGTCAGACTTGTATCCTTAGATGCAAGTAAAAGAGTTAAAGCCAGTATGATGAAGGCAATAATAGTTATCCACTTCACTGCCTTAAAACGATTGGCCAGATCATGAGTTACGCTATCAAACGAACCACCGTAATTCTCAATATTGTTTTTTAGCTTTTGAAGATCTCGTTTGCTAAAACCTGATTTTAAAAGTGCTTCTTCGCTGGTCATTCTGTTATCAGTCCCATAACTCACTGAACCTGGGACGAAGTTTAACTTAATTTGACGGATAAATCGCTACCTGACGATATTCGTCAAATTTATATTTATATCAACTAGTTGAACATATCTTAGAGTATACGCTCGAAAACTGACATCTACCTGGTACAAGAAACGTGCAGGACACCGCGAGCTAGCTGGCCTTACAGCCTGGCGACCGGGAGCAGGCAGTGAAGCTCAACGCTGCTGTCTATTCCCCTATCCACGACTCCCCGACCACTGTGTCAGCAACGCATGCAGTTTAGCCGGCTCCAGAGGCTTACGTAGCACCATGTACCCTTCCTGCTCCGCCTCCAGCAGAACCGGCGAATTAAATTCGCCGCTGACCATCGCGCCACTCATGTCCGGCAGACGTTCAAATAGCGCTTTCAGGATGTCGAAGCCGCTTTCGCCGGATCGCAAACGCTGGTCGCACAGCACGGCGAACGGCGTGAAGCCATCGTCGATGATAGCGAACGCTTCTTCAGCGGAGGCCGCACAGCGCACGTTGATTCCCCAGATGCTCATCAGGCTCTCCCAGGCAGACGTCACCAGCGGGTCGTCATCAACCACCAGACAGGAACCGTGCAGCGGCGCATAGCGTACCGGCGTGGCGATGTTGTCATAGGCGGGTGGCATCTCCGGCGCGATCTCTTCGCCAGCATATTGGGTAAAGCACATCCAGAAGCGTGAACCTTTACCTTCAATGGATTGCATCCCGTACTTCACCTTCATCAGCTTGGCACAGCGGGCAACGACGGCCAGACCCAGCCCGTGTCCTGCACTGTCGATCTTCCAGGCCAGTTCGGGGCGATAGTAAGGTGAGAAGATTTTACCTTTCTCGTCATCGGCAATACCGACACCTGTGTCCCACACCTCCACCATACACCTGTCACCACGTGGTCGGATGGCGACCAGCACGCCGCCCTGTAGCGTGTAGCGGAGGGCATTTTGAATAAGGTTAATGAGCGATTGTCGCACCAGCAGCGGCTCGCCCATCACGTAGATGCGGCGTTTAGGCCGCCAGGTGCGCAGCCTGAGTGCACGGCTGTTGGCCTCTTCGCGAAACAGCGTGATCACCGAGTCGAGCAGCGCGCCGATGTCCACTCTGGCAGGGGCTGTAAGCACATTCCCGGATTCAATCTTGCTGAGGTCAAGGAGGGAATTGAACATCAAATGCACCGAGCGGACGCTCTGCTGCAGATCAAGCAGCTGGGGCGTGAGGCTGTCGTCCCGGTTTCGGTGGATAATCGCTTCGATCAGAAACCCCATGGCGTGTACCGGTTGGCGCAGGTCGTGGCTGGCGGTCGTCAGGAACTGATTTTTATCCAGCAGCGCCTGCTCAGCTTCCTCTTTGGCCTGGCGAAACTGTTCTGCCAGGCGTGAGCTTTTTTCCTCAAGCAGCGCCTGCTGAATAAAGAACGCGTGCGATGTTAATGCATGGCGGTAAATGGCGAAGCCGTACAGCAGGTTCAACATCAGCACAATGAACATCAGATCGTCCAGCCGCCAGATAATGCCAAGATTCAGTACACCCCAGGAGGCGAAGAAAAAGCATGTAAAGGTGCTGATGACCGGCGTCAGATGCGTCGCATTGGCGGCAACGATGGCGGCAATACTGATATTGAGGAGCAGGAAAAAGTCAAAGTTCTGCGTCTGCGGCGTAATTAAATAGAGAGATGAAATCCCCAGCCCGTGAATAAAAGCGATCTTATTTATACGCGGCAGCCAGCGGCGCAGGACGTCTGCTTCATCATGCTCTTTCGCTTCGCGCTGGTAGCGTCGGTGCAATATTCGGATCGCCACGGCACATAGCAGGTAAATAATTATCCAGGTAATGGTTGGGCCGAGTTCATCGCCCAGCAAATTAATCCAGATGGCGAAAGGAATACCGACGAAAGGGACAGCGCTGAAACTGAACACCAGCCGCAAAAAGGTATTATTTAGCAAACGGATCTGCGCGGGAGGAGAGATGCCAGCGTTCTGTAAGCTCTGTAAAAATCTCATTCCGACGGTTCCCGTTTGCCATGCAGAAGCGTGATGGCTTCGACCCGACTGTTAACGCCTATCTTTTTCAATATATTGCTGATGTGCTCTTTGACTGTAGGCTCAGAAATAGAAAGTTGCGCGGCAATTCTTTTATTTGGCAGGCCACGCATAATCATATTTAACACGTCTATTTGTCGCGGCGTTAAGTTAAATTTACTTAACTTCTCATTATTCGACTCAACGGAAAATTCGTTTCCCTCAGGAAACCAGGTGAGATTATCAGTGAGGGCAAAAACGGCCCGTGAAAACATTTCAGGTGGCTCGCTTTTCAATACGAAACCGTGCCCCCCGGCGGCGTGAACTTTCTGCCAGATATCGTTATTGTCATCCCCACTAACCACCAGGAGCCTTACCTGTGGGTAAAGTTGTTTTACTTCTTTGAGTAATTTCAACGCGGTACCGGACGAGAGCCAAAAATCGATTACCAGCAAACGTGGCGGGCCATTATCCCTAATTTGACGGTAGCAATCATCCTCATTCGTCACCACACTCGCCTGCTTAAATCGGCAATGTGTAATCAGAAAATTGGCGATACCGCTTGCTACCAATGGATGGTCATCAACGACCAACGCATAATTCTGCCCCAAAGGATCCTCCTTTTACCTTCGCATATTAGAGAGTACGGATGAATTATTATCTACCCACCCTACTTTAGGAGGGTTTTTTCGATTAGGAAAGGGAAATATATTATTCGCAGATTTGAGTAATAGAAAACATAAATACAATCAGCGAAATTAACTGATTGGATATAAAGGATAATTTATGAAAAAACCACTACTCTTTTTAACCGTTACGTTGATGCTAGCCGGTTGTTCCACGCTAAAAACCGATCAGGCCATTCCACTTCTGCAGGCGGAAACCGCTAAAATGCTGGGGCTGGGCTCATCGGATGAAATAACCGTAACCAATGTTAATGGCGCCCAACCGGATGCACTGGGAGGGCAAAAGCTGTCTTATCGCGCTACGACGGAAAAAGGGCGTATTTTCGATTGCTCATCGATGATGATGCCAGGGATTTTAGGATCCGCCCCGACGCTGAGCGCGCCAACCTGTACACCTGTGGTCACCCATAAATAATTAACTTCACATCAAAAGGCGTACACATATTACGCCTTTTACTTTTTCTGTCGTATCGCATTTTTCATATAAAACCGATTTTCCAGACATCACGCTAATGAGTACGGAGATACCCTGTGAATAACTCTACATCGCATTCTTTAGCGGTAAAGACGCCGCTTTCCAGGCTTTACCTCGCTCTATTTTCCGCGCCGCTGTTACTGCTTTCACCTGCCGATTTCGCGCGTGCAGCCGATGCCATTTTTGATGGCGACTCACGTATTACCGAAACGCTGGGTTACACCGGAGACGTTTACGTTGGACGCAATCAACGCGGAAACCTGCTGATCGATAATGGCAAAATCACCGCCTATAACATCAATATCGGTCGGCTGTTCGACGGCCAAATTTATGAAAGCGTGGTCACAGTCCGTGGGCCAAACGCTGAGCTTAACGCGGTGAACGATCAGTACGTCCTGCGCGGCGACCTGAATCTCGGCCTCGGCACCCTTCGAGTCGAAGAGGGCGCGCTGGCGAGCGCGAAAGAGATCGTTGTCGGCACCACCCGCGGCTACGACAGCCACCTTATCGCCACGGGCGCCGGATCTCGCGTAACCAGTAATTTTCTCAGCGTAGGCACCGATCTGGGCGCACGCTCCACGCTGGCGATTGAGGACGGCGCCGCGCTCAATACCACCTACGATGCGCGCATCGGCAATGGTACCGGGCCGGATGAAACCGACACACTGAGCCCGAAAGCCACCGTCACGGGGAGCGGCTCACAGTGGAATGTTGGCCGTACGCTGACGCTTAATGGCGACCTGGACGTGCTGAACGGCGGAGCGGTTAACGTTGGCGGCGTGCAGGTGGCGGGCGTCTCCGGGGCCGGAAAAACCGCCGAGCTGGTTATTGCAGGCAAAGACTCGCGCTTTACCAGCGACAGCAGCGTTAGCGTGGGCGATTATGGCAATGGCGTGCTGTCGGTTATTGACGGCGGTTCATTTTCCGCAGGCAGCAATGCGCTGATTGTAGGGACATCGGGCTCCGGTTCGAACCGGGGGGCGCTCATCATCGGCAGCCGCGGCAACATGGACACCGGCACGGGTATAACTGAGCCAACGCTTGGTACGGCAGGCGGCGCGGGTACCCTCGATGCGAAGACGGCAATCAGCCTGCGTGGCGGGCTATTCGGCAGTTATGTCTATTTCAACCATACCGACGAAAATTACATCTTCAGCAACAAGATGAGCGGCGAAGGTGAGGTGATAAATACCTCCGGGCAGACAACGCTGAACGGCGATCTTTCAGCGCTTCAGGCGAACGTGACCGCGCGCGGTGGCAAAGTCATTATTGCCAGCAACATCAACACCCAGCCAGAAGACGATATTTTTGAGATTCAGACCCTTAGCGCCGAGAACGGCGGTACGCTGATCCTCAACGCAACGGCGGGATCCGACGTTAACAACGGACAAGGTTACAGTAGCGCCGCGTCAATCAAGGCCGGTGGCACGCTGGGGGGGAACGGCACGTTGGGCCAGACTGAGATCCTGTCCGGCGGGCATATCTCACCAGGGGATGGCGATATCGGCACGCTGACGCTGAAACGTTATCTGAATTTTATCGGCGAATCCTTCTATGACGTTGATATCGCGGGAGATGGCCGCAGTGACCAACTGCTGGTATCGGGCAAAACCACCATCAGCAATCAGGCTAAGGTACAGGTCACCGCGCTGGATCCGCAAACCAGCTACAAAACGGGCCAAAGCTATCGCATTTTAACCTCGAACGGGGGTATTGACGGCCAGTTCGCCGGAGCGATTTCCAAATCCGCCTTCCTGGACGTGGCGCTTAAGCAGAGCACCGACGCCGTCGATCTGACCATCGCGCAGAAAGAGACCGGCGGCGAGAATCCTGGAGGTGAAAACCCGGGCGGTGAAAACCCGGGTGGTGAGAACCCGGGAGGAGAAAACCCCGGCGGTCAAAACCCGGGTGGTGAGAACCCGGGAGGAGAAAACCCCGGCAGCGGCAAGCCAGGGATTTTCCAGACCGTGGCAAAGAGCAGCAACCAGTGGAATACCGCCGGCGCGCTCTCCACGCTCACGCAAAGCGGCCCGTCGCTGGCGCTGTATAACTCGCTACTGGTGCTGAGCGCACCGGAAGCGCGCGAGGCGTTTAACCAGCTGTCCGGAGAAGTTTATCCGTCAATGCAATCCAACCTGATAGCCGGCAGCACGCAGGTGTTTAACGTGTTAAACCAGCGTATGCAGCGCGCGTTTGATAACGACAGCCTGCCGATACCACCGTTAGCGATGTCGCTGGTGCAGCAGCCGGAGCCGCAAAACAATGGCGTCTGGGGCCAGACCTTCAGCTCCTGGAGCCGAAACAGCGGCGACGGTAACGTGGGCAAGCTGGACGGCAACACCACCGGTTTCCTGCTGGGGGCAGATCGTAAGCTGGCGGATCATAACGTACGTGTCGGTGGTTACTTCGGCTACAGCCGCGGTGATTACGACGTCGACAGCCGTCGTTCCTCAACAGATACCGACAACTATCACCTCGGCCTGTATGCAGCGGGTCAACAGGATGCGTTCTCCCTTCGCGGCGCACTGGGTTACACCTGGCACAAGATCGAAGGCGAGCGCAATGTTGATTTCAGCGGCTTCTCGGATCGGCTGAAGTCTGATTACGACGCCAACTCGCTGCTGGCGTTCACCGAAGCGGGCTACCGTTTCGGCCAGCCAGAGATGAATGTCGAGCCCTTTGTTAACCTCTCCTGGATTCGACTGCATACCGACAGTTTCAGGGAAGACGGCGGTGCCGCCGCGCTGAGCGTTCACAATGAAACCATGAACACCTTCTATTCCACGCTCGGGGTGCGTGGTGTGACCGGATTGCCGAAGAACGTTAACCTCTACGGTTCGTTGGGCTGGCAGCACGCCTATGGCGATAAGAATACCTCTTCGCGTATGGCATTTGCGGGCAGCGACGCGTTCATTACCCAGGGTCAGGCCGTGGATGAGGACGTGATGGTGGGTGATATCGGCGTGAGCGTACAACTGTCGCGTGCAGCGACGCTGGATGTGGGCTATCAGGGGCAATATGGTGCCGATACCCGCGTCAACTCGGTTAACGCTAATCTGCGCTGGTCGTTCTGATTGATATCAACGCTGAAGTGCCGGGTTGCGCTACGTCGACCCGGCCTTCGTGGCGGTTTTTTTTGGCCTATGACCCAATCAGGGATCGTTCCCATCTCCATCCAGCAGTTTGTTTTTAAAGATAAACAAACACGCCTCGTTAAAATTCTCCGCCCCCAGTCGTTCAGAGAGCGCCGTTCGCGTCCGGTAGAGGCTTTTAATCGAGGTGTTCAGTTCCTCCGCCACCTCTTCCATCGACATGCCCGCCCTGAGCAACCGCAGCATAATCGCTTCATGGGTACTCAACCGTAAGTTAAGCAGCCATTTGGTCGTCAGGCGCCTGCCTTTCATATTCAGCACCAGATTAAACAACGACGCCATGTCAGCCACCGGAAGCGCAGTATTCATAAACATCCTCATGCTGAGCTGATTCTCCTCCCGGTGCCGCATATCGAGCATGACGCAGCCGATTGTTTTTCTCGTTCTGGCCGGATGGCGTATCAGATAATCATACAGACGGAGCGGTGAACGGCTATCAATCAGCACAGAATATTCATCTGCACTGTTATCAAATATCTTTCTGTCAATCGAGTCCAGCAGGATAATATCCGGAAAAAATATCCTCATTCCTCTGACGAGGTAGCGATCCTGTGTCACTAACACTATTGAAGTTGCCACTAACCATCCCTTTTAGATTAAAGCAAGAACGACCCTTCAGAAAGAAGACGCCTTCGTTTTATAGCGCTTTTACATGAACGATAAATGTATTCTGGCTTTGATCATCCCTCGACACACACATTGATTTGTAAGACTTCCCATAGACTATCACTCAATGTCTGCTATTAATTATAAGTAAAAAACAATCGCAGAAAAGTCACCTCTCAAGATATTAAGAATTTTTGTCACGAAACTTCCCAAACATGCACCAGAAAGTACTTTAATTTATGCACCAAAGCCGCATTAAAAATATAAACAAAAACGTCACAATAAAAATAAATACATTATATATCAACGCATTACAAATATAGACTCCGTTAAAAATAATCATAAAAATCACCCGGATACAGAATTATCTCAAAACAACAACCCGGCTTTTCAACATATTTATCCGTCAACATATCAGGTGTACATTACCTTTCACCGGTCCATAACGATAAGGATCCATAATTACCTTTAAGTAAGTACCTCATAACGTAACTGCATTCACATTTTACGCTCTCATTTATGGCCTTTAACGCTACGTATAAAGGCGGCCGTGTTGCGCAATGGATTTATGATAAACAAATGGCAAATAGATATGGAAAGATCACTTCGCTTCAATACTTTATTCTTTTACCGCGTTCCAAAATTATTGTGTCTGCTATTACTGTTTCCCATTCTGGTTCAGGCTGCCGAATCCGTATATGAACAACAGATTCAGCAGGCGCGCAATGGTAATTACACTTCGTTTCTCCATTACCTGCAGCGTTATCAACAACAGCATGCTCTGACGCCAGAACAAGTGGCAGACTGGCTGGAGGTTGCCTCCTGGGCGGGACGCGATGATGAGGTTATTGAGATGTGGTTGCGTTATCACGTTTATATGCCCCTGCCCGCCCGGGGAGTGGCCGCAGCCGCGCAATCCAGGAGAAATCAAAAGCAGTGGCAATCTGCGCTCGCGCTCTGGAAGCAGGCCTGTAGCCTTGCACCGGAGAACGACGACTACCGTATCGGGTATATCAAAACCCTTGCCGATGCCCGCATGGATCGGCTGGCCCTGCAGGAAGCGCAAAAACGGGTAACAGCCCACCCCAGCCAGATAAACCTTGAGACGCTCGCCTATGTGTACTTACGCCAGGGAAAAAGCTGGGATCGTCTATTAGCGGACACCCGCGCCCTGAAGAGCGCCCCCGAGAATCACGTACTGCTCAGCGCGCTCGTCGACGCCCTGAACGATAACCGGGTCAGTACGCCTGCCCTGCGACTGTCACAGGGGATTTCTCTGCCGCCCGCACAACGGCGCCAGCTTGAACTTAACGCCGCCGCCGAACAGGTACGCCTTGCCGATGCGCCTGGGCGGACGGAAAAAGAGCGCCTGCGTCTCGCGCAAGCCGCACTGAATCGCTATGACGCCCTGCTTGCCCGCTGGCAACACGACCCGCAGGCGGCGGAAGATATCATTCGCGCCCGCGTCGACCGCCTTGGCGCGCTGTATGCGCATGGTGATTACCCGCAGGCGATCGCTGAATATCGTGCGCTGACGTCAGCTCACCATCCGGTGCCGGGCTGGGCAATCGGCTGGGTGATCTCTGCGTATCTTCAGGAGCAAAACGCCGATGCAGCCCTGGCACTCCTGCAAAAGTATCCTGACTATGCGCGTAACCCACAGGATGAAGAACATCAGCTTTTCTATGCATATCTGGACACCGGACAGTATCAGGCCGCCCGTCACTATCTTGCGCAGATAACCCGCAACGTTCCCTGGGCTCGCTACGATTACGGCTCGCCAACCGCCCAGCCCAACGATCAATGGCTTATCGGCCAGTCGCTCACGTTTCAGTATTTGCTGGCAACCCATGCCCTGCCGCAAGCAGAAGCCGTGGCGCACCGTCTGGCTGCCACGGCACCCGGCAACCAGGGGCTACAGATTGATTATGCCGCCCTGCTTCAGGCCCGCGGCCTGCCACGGGCCGCAGAGCAAAAGCTCAAAATGGCGGAGGTACTGGAGCCGTCAAATACAGAGCTGGAGCAGCAGCAGGCTTACGTCGCGATGGATCTGCAGGAGTGGCGACAAATGGAACTTCTGACCGACGACGTGCTCGCCCGTGCGCCACGTGACCGCAGCGTCCAGCGCCTGGACAGGCTCAGAAATGTGCATCATATGTCTGAACTGCGTCTGAACGCAGGCAAGGGATTGCACTCCGACAACCCGGTCAGCGGAACACACGATCTGAACGGGGACGCCACGCTCTATGGCCCACCAGTCGCTGATAACTGGCGACTGTTTGGCGGCACCCGCTTTGCCGAGGGCAATTTTGACGAAGGCAAAGGCACCAGCCGCCATCTGGTCGGCGGCGTCGAATGGCGGTCACGGGATATCTGGCTTGAAGCGGAGCTCTCCGGCAACCGTTATCACGGCACCCACACGCCTGGCGCTCGCCTCTCCGGTCAGTACAGCCTGAACGATCGCTGGCAATCTGGCGGCAGCCTTGAACGTCTGTCACGCACCACGCCGTTGCGGGCGTTACGCAATGGGATCCGTGCAGACCGCGCAAAAGGCTGGGTGCGCTGGTATCAGAACGAACGTCGTGAGTACCAGATCAGCGCCGCCATCAGCCATTTTTCCGACCATAACCGCCGACAGGAGTACACCCTCACCGGCAAGGAGCAGCTCTGGCAAACGCCGACCCTGACGCTGGATCTTGAACCGGGCATCTCCGCCAGCGCGAATAGCCAGCGGGATACGCTCTATTACAACCCCGAGCGTGATCTGTCCGCGACGGCTGCGTTGTCCGTCGATCATCAGTTGTACCGCTATTACGACACCCTCTGGAGCCAGCAACTGGTCGCCGGAGCCGGAGGATACTGGCAGAAAAATCAGTCTGCTGGCGCCATCACCCTGCTCGGCTACGGGCAACGCGTTCAATGGAACAACGTCGTGGATACCGGCGTGATGTTGAACTGGGATAAGCGCCCTTACGACGGCAAACGAGAAAGCAATCTCGCCGTCACTTTCGATGCGACTTTACGGTTTTAAGGATGAATATGTTGACCATTCGTTTTCCTGTGGGCCTGCTTATCATCGGCTGGTTATGCCTCAGCGCGAGCGTCTGCGCCCAGGCCATTTCGTTTATTTCGCCCAACGAGAGACCTCAGCCGGAAGCCAGTAAACCCTGGCCGAAGAATCACTTTCTCGTGCTGGCCTATCACGATGTGGAAGATGACGCCGCCGATCAGCGCTATCTCTCCGTGCGGACCAGCGCCTTAAACGAGCAGATAAGCTGGCTTGTGCATAACGGGTATAACGCCATCAGCGTGCAGGATATTCTGGATGCCCACGACGGTAAAAAAACGCTGCCGCCAAAGGCCTTTCTGCTCAGTTTTGATGACGGCTACAGCAGTTTTTATACCCGCGTCTGGCCGTTGCTCCAGGCCTGGAATGTGCCGGCGCTGTGGGCCCCGGTAGGCAGTTGGGTGGATACGCCAGCACATCAAAACGTGAATTTTGGCGGTTTGATGACACCCCGGGACCGTTTCGCGACGTGGGACATGGTGCGCGAGTTAAGCCAGTCCCCGCTGATTGAGATCGGCTCGCATACCTGGGCTTCGCATTACGGTATACCGGCCAATCCACAGGGAAGCCGCGAACCGGCTATTGCCAGCCGCTTTTACGATAACGCGACAGGGCGTTACGAAACTGACCAGCAGTTCAGCCAGCGCATCGGCGATGACGTGCGGAAAGTCACCGAAAAAATCGCGCAGGTGACGGGCAAAGCGCCGCGTGCCTGGGTGTGGCCCTACGGTGCTGCCAACGGCACGTCGCTCGCCATTGCCAGACAGCAGGGTTATCAGCTGGCCTTTACCCTTGAGGACGGGCTGGCAGATGTGCGTCACCTGGACAACATCCCGCGCCTGTTAATCTCCGGGAATCCCTCGCTTAAAGCCTTTGCCAGCAGCATCGCGCAGATTCAGGAGACCGATCCTGTGCGCGTCATGCATGTCGATCTGGACTACGTTTATGACCCCGATCCGGCTCAGCAGACCAAAAACATCAACGCGCTGATCCAGCGGGTCTACGACATGAAAATCAGCCATGTTTTCCTGCAGGCATTTTCCGATCCCCTCGGCAACGGCACGATTAACGCGCTCTACTTCCCCAACCGTCGGCTGCCCGTGCGTGCCGATCTCTTTAACTTTGTCGCCTGGCAACTGCAAACCCGCGCGGGCGTAAAAGTCTACGCGTGGATGCCGGTTCTCTCGTTCGATCTCTCCCCTGCACTGCCGCGCGTGCAGCGTCGGGATCGGCTAACGGGCCAGGTACGCGTCGCCACCGAGCCCTATACCCGGCTTTCGCCGTGGGATCCGCAGGTTCGACAGCAGGTGACCGAAATCTATGAAGATCTGGCCCGCTATGCCAGCTTCAATGGGATCTTGTTCCATGACGATGCGGTGCTGACGGATCAGGATGATGCCGGGCAGCAGACAACGCGCCAGAAAAGCCAGACGCTAACCGGGTTTACCCACGCCCTGAGCCTGGCGGTGAAGCATATCCGCGGTCCGCAGATAAAAACCGCGCGCAATATGTTCGCCCTGCCGATCCTCGACCCGGCGAGCGAGGCGTGGTTTGCGCAGAATCTTGATGACTTTCTGGAGGAGTATGACTGGACGGTGCCGATGGCCATGCCGCTGATGGAGTCCGTCCCGGCAGACGAGAGCAACGCCTGGCTAACGCGCCTGGTTAAGACCGTCGCAACTCGCCCCGGCGCGCTGAATAAAACCATTTTTGAGCTGCAGGCCCGTGACTGGGCGCAGACACCGCAACGCGCCGTACCCGATAGTCGCCTGGCGGAGTGGATGCGCGTGCTCCAGCTTAACGGCAGCAAACATTACGGTTACTACCCCGACGATTTCATCCATAACCAACCTGATCTTTCCCGTATCAGGCCTGAATTCTCTTCGTACTGGTATCCTGACAATGACTGATCGCCTTATCGCCTTCTCAATTTTATGCCTGGTATTTGGGTTGCCATTAGGCGTGGCCGCCCTCTTTACCGGCGAACTGATTCTGGATTTTGTCTTCTTCTGGCCCCTGTTCATGTCCGTATTCTGGATCACCGGGGGGCTCTATTTCTGGTTTCAGCTTGAACGACACTGGTCATGGAACAGAAAAACGCCCGCCCCGACGTTAGAGGGCGATCCGTTAATCTCGATCCTCATTCCCTGTTTCAATGAGGAACGCAACGCCCGGGAGACGATCGGTGCCGCGCTGGCCCAGCGTTACCCGAATATCGAGGTCATCGCCATCAACGATGGTTCTTCCGATAACACCGCGCAGGTGCTGCAACAGCTGGCGCAGGAGCAGCCGCGACTGCGCGTCATTCATCTGGCGGAGAATCAGGGGAAAGCCGTGGCGCTGAAAGCGGGCGCAGCGGCGGCCAGGGGAGACCTTCTGGTCTGTATTGATGGCGATGCCCTGCTCGATCGCGATACCGCCGCTTATCTGGTTGCCCCGCTGATCCACTACCCCCACGTGGGCGCCGTGACCGGGAACCCGCGTATTCGCACGCGCTCCACGTTAATTGGCCGCATTCAGGTGGGCGAATTCTCCTCCATCATAGGACTCATCAAACGCACGCAGCGGATCTATGGCCGGGTCTTTACCGTCTCTGGCGTCATCGCGGCCTTTCGCCGTCAGGCGCTGGCGGACGTAGGATACTGGAGCCCGGATATGATCACCGAAGATATCGACATCAGCTGGAAGCTTCAGCTTCGCCACTGGGATATTTTTTTCGAGCCGCGCGCGCTGTGCTGGATCCTGATGCCGGAGACGCTAAAAGGGCTGTGGAAACAGCGCCTGCGCTGGGCTCAGGGCGGCGCGGAGGTGTTTCTGGTCAATCTTCGCAAGATCGTGCGCTGGGAGCATCATCGCATGTGGCCGCTGTTTTTAGAGTACGCCCTGTCAACGCTGTGGGCGTTTGCGTATGCGGTGACGGTGCTGTTATTTATCATCAGCTCCCTCACGCCGCTCCCGGCAAACCTGACCGTCACGAGCCTGTTCCCGCCGGAATTCACCGGGCTCCTGCTGGGGGTGATGTGCCTGCTGCAGTTCCTCGTCAGTTTGTATATCGAGCGACGCTATGAACATAACGTGGCGAGTTCGCTTTTCTGGATCATCTGGTTTCCGATGGTGTACTGGATGATCGGCCTGTTCACCACCCTCGTCGCCTTCCCAAAGGTCATGCTTAAACGCCAGCGCTCACGCGCGCGCTGGATCAGTCCGGACAGAGGTAAAGGGAGCATTCAATGAACGAAAACACGTTAATCCTGACTGAACATCGGCTGGTGCCCCGGCTGTTTGATGCAGCGTTAACCCTGCTGGCCTGGGGAGGATTTCTCTTTTTCCTCTATGCCAACCTGTGGATGCAGATAACCAACGAGAGCGACTACCGCTGGGGCGTGATTATTGCCTCCTTTAAGACGGTGCTGATCTATTTGCTGATCGCCGCGCTAAACGGCTGGCTGCTGATCCTGTGGTATCAATATAATCGCCGCCGCGCGCATGCAAGACGACATCGCCGCCCTGCAACGCTTAAGCACGACGAGCTGGCCCGCAGCTTTAACGTGACGCCGCAAATCATCTCTGAGATGAGCCAGTACAATTTACTGACGGTCTATCATGACCAGATCGGTCGCATCATTGATTTGAAAATCAGTCAGCAGGACGAGGAATAAACCTCAGGCATCCGCAGGTTCTCCCTGCGGATGCTGATTCTACCCGGTTACTTATCCTTCACCACAATCAGCGGTTCAATATCGCTCTCTTTTTTCACCACCAGCGTTTCATCCCCACGCAGGCAGGTTCCGCCGTAATTCCCGCCCACGGTAAAGGTACAGACCTGAATATATTTGCCGTCCACCTTCGGCAAACACCACAGCTGCTGGTAGATATTCTTGCGATCGACAAACTTGCCGCTGGATTTATCCAGCAGTTCATCCTGGGCGCTGATCAGATCGATATTACTGCCGCAACGGCCGGCAATGGGTTTGACGGCATAACCGGTCTGTTTCAGCAGTTCGTTAATCTCAAAATCGGTATCGAGCAGGTAGCGGTGGTTCGGGAACAGCTGCCACAGCACCGGCAGGATCGCCTTATTGCCTGGGATCACCGTCCACAGCGGTTCAAACACCAGCACTTCCGGGCGCAGCAGGACGTCAATCAGCCGCACCTCGCCTGCCGGGTGGCCGGTGCGGATCGGCACGGCAGCGTATTCGGTTTCGCTGACCTCCCGGATCTGCTCGATTGCCGTCTCCCACGCCCAGGTTTTCCACACGCAGTTGACGTGGCGACCTTCATCGTCGATTAACTGCCCGGCAGCATCCCAGCTCAGCGCGCCCAGACCGTGCAGAATTTTGGTGTCAAACCCGGCCTGCAGCAGCGAGCGCTGAATAAAGAGCGCGTGGTAGTCTTCTTCGACATCGTTGTCCTGCATGATGTGCACGAACGGACGCGCATGGCTGTGTTTCCATGCGCCGGTCAGCTCTTCCAGCAGACCTTCTGCCGGGTTGTGCCCATTGCCGCGATAGCCGTTTTTGACCCACTCTTCCAGAATTAACCCGCCCTCGGTGTGGCAGGAGGCGGAATCAGCGTTGTACTCGTAAACCTTAATGCCGCGCTCATCCATACAGAAATCCATACGACCGGTGATCATATGGTGGCGACGCCACTGCCAGGAGAGACGCAGGCGCGGCCAGAGGATTTTGGGGATATCGAAAAGCGCCAGTAAGTTATCATCTTTCAGCACTTTGTCGGTGGCATGCAGGTACATCAGATGCAGTTCATTGGTCGCTTTAATCAGCTCCTGCTCGGCGCTTTCGGTAATCGTGAAATAGTGGCAGGGATCGTTATTAATAACGTGGCCGTTGGCGCGGATGTAGGCCTGCTGCAGGGCGTCATTTTCGTTGAGCCATTTTCCGTCGTATTGACGTTTATTCTTCAACCGCGCACCGCTGATTTTCAGCAGTTCGCCGTCAGGTTCGGGCTGGGGAATGCTGTGCTCCGTGTCGTCCGTCTGGATCATCCAGCCAAGGATTTCGGTATCGCTGAAGGTGTCATGAAGCGTGTAACAGCCGTTCTCAACGGTCATGCGCAGTTCGCGGGTCCACTGCTGTCCGAGCGGAAGCGGGGAGTGAATAACATTCTGCTCGGCAATGCGGACCTTGCCATCTAAAAGCTGGGTGATTACCGCGACATGGCCGGTTTCATGAAACTCGCCGCCCTTTTGCCAGATGAGCAGCGCCCCGGCCTGCGGCGCGCGTTTCGAGCCGTTGGCAAAAGCCTGTAACGGCAGAATATTATCGTTCACCACCTGGCGCAAAAAACGCAGGGAGAAGATCTCCCACGCCATCCCGACATCGGTAAACACAAAGCCATAGTTGAGGAACAGGAAACGGCGGGCGAATTCCACACACTGCCACTTGTGGCCCATGTATTCGTTGCCAATATAGCTGCGGAAATCCGCGTCTTGCGGGTACTTACGCGGGTCCAGACTGCCGTAATTTGAAGAGTAAATCGCCACGCCACCGGGCGCATAGCCTAACAACGTCCCGAATGGCGCATCACTGCTTAACTTTCCTTTACGCATGTATCCAACCTAAAACAGGCAGGCGGCAATTTTTGGAAGGGTTGTCGTCGTCTGCACGTTGTAATTAACCTGACAGAGGTAGGGTTATCATACACCTCCCCTGACCTTTGCGCTCAGTTCGTTAAACGGTCTATTCATCTCCTGCTACACTGCCTCAACACATCACAAAAAAGGCAGGCCAACATGTCAGAAGAAAATACCTATCAGCCACCCAAAGTGTGGGAATGGAAAAAGAACGGCGGCGGGGCGTTCGCCAACATCAACCGTCCTGTTTCTGGTGCCACACATGAGAAAGATCTGCCCGTCGGTTCGCACCCGCTGCAGCTTTACTCCCTGGGCACGCCGAACGGCCAGAAAGTGACGATCATGCTCGAAGAGCTGCTGGCGCTGGGTGTAACGGGCGCGGAGTACGACGCGTGGCTGATCCGCATCGGTGAAGGCGATCAGTTCTCCAGTGGCTTTGTTGAGGTGAACCCGAACTCGAAAATACCGGCGCTTCGTGACCACTCCACCACCCCGCCAACGCGCGTATTTGAATCCGGCAACATTCTGCTCTATCTGGCAGAGAAGTTCGGGCATTTCCTGCCAAAAGATCCGGCTGGCCGCACGGAAACCCTGAACTGGCTGTTCTGGCTACAGGGCGCGGCCCCGTTCCTCGGTGGCGGTTTCGGCCATTTCTACAACTATGCGCCAGTGAAGATCGAGTACGCGATTGACCGCTTCACGATGGAAGCCTAGCGCCTGTTCGACGTACTGGATAAACAGCTCGCCCGCGGCCGTTACGTGGCGGGTGAAGAATACACCATCGCCGATATGGCGGTCTGGCCGTGGTTTGGCTGCGTGGCGCTGGGCAGCGTCTACAACGCCGCCGAGTTCCTGGACGCAGAGAAGTACACCAACGTCCAGCGCTGGGCGAAAGACGTAGCGAACCGCCCTGCCGTGAAGCGCGGACGGATTGTGAACCGCACCAACGGTGAGCTTAACGAGCAACTCCACGAACGCCACGCGGCGAGCGACTTCGAGACCAAAACCGAAGATAAGCGTCAGGCGTGATGCAATGCCGGGCGGGTAACCGCCCGGCCAGGCAAATCCTTGTCCAGGGCATGATTAGCTTAAGGGTTGGGCCGGTATTACTGGCACTATGCGGACGTTTTTCTCCAGCCAGACGGCGAGAAGCGACGTTTCAACCGACAGCAGTCACAAAGGATTTGTTATGAAATCAATCAATACAGCGCTGGTGATCAGCATCCTTCTTTTTTCTACCTCAGGTATGGCGATGGATAAAACCGCCGCCGGTGCGGTAGCAGGCGCGGCGATTGGGGCGGCCACAGGTAAAGATCTGAAATCCACCGTAGGCGGCGCGGTCGTGGGTGCAGGCACGGGTGCGATGTTCAAAAACGGTGACAAAGGTAAAGCCGCGCGTAAAGGCGGTGCCGTAGGCGCTGTTGTTGGTGCAGGTGCCGCTGCCGTAATGGGCAACAGCGTACTGAAAGGTGCCGCTGTGGGTGCGGGTTCAGGCGCGCTGATTGGTGAAGCGACGCACTGATAACCGCCGTGGTTCTGCTTTTCGAGCCGGTAGGTTGAGTTTAATGACAACCCCCCGCTATCAACAACTGAACCGCTTGTTTTGCCGGGTGGCGCTACGCTGACCCGGTCTACAATCGACAACAATATCAATAAATTGGCACTGTTCGTTGTAGGCCCGTGCAAGCGTAGCGCCGCCGGGCGAGGGGCACATCTCGCACGATGTCAGCAGCCTGAACCCAGCGCTTACGCTGGGTTTCTTGTTTTCTCTGGTCAGGCAACCAACCGCAACATTATGCCGTGAGACGGAACTTCTGCACCGAACGCTGAAGCTCTTCGGTCTGCCGCTCAAGTGCCGCTGCCGCGGCGGAGACCTGCTCCACCAGCGAGGCGTTTTGCTGGGTCACACCGTCCATCTGCGTAATGGCAACCCCGACCTGGGAAATGCCTTTGCTTTGCTCCTCAGAGGCTGACGCAATCTGCTTCATGATGGTGGTCACTTCCGTTACATCGCGCAGAATCGCTTCCATGGTGGTCCCCGTGTCGTTCACCAGTTGAGCCCCCTGGTCGACGCGAGCGACGGAATCGGCAATCAGCCCTTCAATCTCTTTCGCCGCGTTGGCGCTGCGGCTGGCCAGATTACGCACCTCACCTGCCACCACGGCAAAGCCACGGCCTTGCTCACCCGCTCGCGCCGCTTCCACTGCTGCGTTGAGCGCCAGGATATTGGTCTGGAAGGCGATACTGTTAATCACGGTGGTGATTTCAGCAATTTTCTTCGAGCTGTCGGAAATACCGCTCATGGTGGTCACCACCTCCTCCACCAGCGAGCCACCGCGGCTGGCCGTGGTCGATGCCACATCCGCCAGCAGGCTTGCCTGACGTGCGCTTTCGGCGTTCAGCTTCACGGTGGCAGTGAGTTGCTCCATGCTGGCTGCTGTCTCTTCCAGCGCGGCAGCCTGCTCTTCGGTACGGGAGGAGAGATCGTTGTTACCGCTGGAGATCTCGGTCGCCCCGCGCCAGATATTTTCACTGCCCGCGCGGATCGTGCTGACCGCCTCACGCAGGCTGTCCTGCATGGCACTCAGCAACGGCACCAGCTGTCCCACACAGTTACGTCCAAACGGTTCAATAGGCTGGCTGAGATCGCCCTGCGCAATCTGGCGGAACTGCTGACGAATTCGGTCCAGCGGTTTCACCAGCATCGCCACCAGGTAACGGTCGCTAAAGAGCAGGATCAGCAGACCAATCACGGTGGCGGCAATAATCACCGTGCGGGTCATGCTGGTCAGGCCATCCACCACTACGCGGGTACTATCGAGGGCCTTCGCAGCGGCGTTATTGAACTCCTCAGCGGCCGCACCAAACGCACGGCTCAGCTGTGGCGTGACGTTATTAGCCTGCTGGCGATAACCATCCAGCGCGCCCAGCTTCGCCTGCTGCATTTGTGGCGTAACGCCCTGCTCGAGCAGCGCCTGCCAGGTGCCGATCACCCGGGAGGAGACCTGTTCATCCATCGGGCCCGGAGAGATCGCTTTCATCTCGGCCAGTTTTTTGCCCATGTTATCCAGCGCCTGCTGGGCGGAGGCCAGATCCGGCGTACCGCCGGCGGCTTTGACTTCCATCGCGCGGCTCAGTCGGGTGACAAACCGGAAATACTGATCGTTGCCCTGGCTGAGTATGGTCATCTGTTTCACCAGCTGGCGATCGACTTCATTGCCATCCGAAACGCGAGAGAGGGACCAGGTGCTGTAGAGTCCAACGCCTGCCCACATTAAACAAAAGATCCCCAGGATCGTCAGCATGACGAAACGGATCGTGAAATTACGGAGCATGTTCATAAGTGTTCCTTGCCGTGAGGGTGAGTTCGCCCAGAGGCGAGTACTACTCTCGTTATCGGCAGGAACCGGGGAAGTTATACTTTTTCGCGAATAATTTTATAAAAATATTTACTGCCTTGCCGAGCGCTGGAAAAGCGATAATTGCTGCGGGGAAAATCTCCCTGCACAATACGTGTTTTAATATTTCAGCAGCTGTCGATATGTAAAACAGACAAACAGTTAATTAACCTCATAACCCGAAAGGGTTAATGCTCTGGTGATATGGGG